>CANRKJ010000001.1 GCA_947631185.1 uncultured Clostridia bacterium
ACCGCCATTTGCGAGAACCGCATGAGTGGTGGTGTGAGAGGGGAGAAACACATTAAGTGTTATCCTCTACTCGATTAAAAAAAATAAATAAAAATATTTATAATAAGAAATAATAAAACAGATTTATGTTATATAAGAAATATTGCATATTAAATTTTTTTAATATATAATATGTATGATTTTAAAGATATAATTGGATTAGAAGGGAGATAATATGAAAAAAATAATTATTTCTATTATTATTTTTATAATAATTATTGTAATTACTTTTACAAGTTTTATAGTTTATAAAAATACGCAGGCCAAAAATAATCCTGAAGAAGTTGTAATGTCTTTTTTTTCTTATATTGAAAAAGAAGAATATGAAAATATGTATAATCTTTTAGATACTTCAAGTAAAGAAAAGTTTTCCTTGGAGGACTTTACTGCTAGAAATAAAAACATCTATGATGGTATTTCATTATCCAAAATAGATATAGAAATAAAAAATAAAGAAGAAATTAATAAATCCAGTATAAAAATATATTATGATGAATCTCTAGAAATAGCGACTGGCCTAAAAAATTTTTCAAATAATGTTATATTAAATAAGGAAGATAAAGAATTTAAAATTTCTTGGTCTTCAAAATTAATATTTCCAGAGTTAGAAGATAATTATAAAGTAAAAGTTAGCAAAACTAATGCAAAAAGAGGTTCTATTATTGATAGAAATGACAATTATTTAGCTGTACAAGGAACTGTTTCTAGTGTAGGAATTGTGCTTGGTAAATTAGGAGAAAATAAAGATGAAAATATATCTAAGATATCTGAAATTTTAAATGTATCTACAGAATCTATTAATAAGTCTTTATCTAGTTCTTGGGTAAAAGATGATTCTTTTGTGCCAATAAAAAGTGTTTCAGCAAATGATACACAAACAAAAGATGCACTACTTACTATACCAGGTGTTAAGATTACATCAGATACAGCAAGAACATACCCTTATGGGGAAATTACATCACATATAACAGGATATGTACAAAGTATAACAGCAGAGGAATTAGAAAAGTATAAGGACAAAGGATATAATAGTAATTCTATAATAGGTAAAAAAGGAATTGAAAAATTATATGAGGATAAACTGAGAGGTACAGATGGTGTAGAAATATATATTGTTGATGATTCAAATAATAAAGTAGCAACTATTGGAGAAACTGAAATAAAAGATGGTGAAGATATAAAATTAACAATTGATATGAATATTCAAACAAAACTATATGATAGTTTAAAAGATGATAAAGGTTTCTTTGTAGTTATGAATCCTAAAACGGGTGAGTTACTAGCTTTAATTAGTACTCCAAGTTATGATGCGAATAAATTCGTATTAGGTATGAGTTCTGATGAATGGGAACAATTATCTCAAGATAATAATAATCCAATGTATACGAGATTTTTACAAACATGGTGCCCAGGATCTACATTTAAGCCTATAACTGGAGCTATCGGATTAACATCACAGAAACTTTCAGTAGATGATCAATTTTCTTATTCAGGTTTATCATGGCAAAAAGATAATAGTTGGGGAAGTTATAATATAACAACATTGACAGCTTATAATGGAGCTAAGAATTTAAGAAATGCATTGATTCATTCAGATAATATTTATTTTGCACAGGCAGCATTACAAATTGGATCAGACGAGATGATGAATGGGTTAAATAGAATAAAATTTAATGAGAATATCAATGTACTGAATGCTTCAAAATCTAAATATTCAAATAGCGATATTATAGAAAAAGAAACTCTTTTAGCAGATACAGGATATGGTCAAGGAGAACTATTAGTAAATCCTATTCACATGGCGAGTATTTATTCTGCTTTTGCAAATGATGGTAATATGGTAAAACCTTATATAGAATATAAAGAAGAAGTAGAAAAAGAATTTTTAGTAGAAAATGCTTTTTCTGAAGAAAGTGCAAATATTATAAAAGATGATTTAATTCAAGTAATAGAAAATCCTGAAGGAACTGCTAACGATATGAAGATATCAGGAAGAACAATTGCTGGAAAAACAGGAACAGCAGAACTTAAGGTGTCAAAAGAAGATGAAGGTGATACACTTGGTTGGTTTGATTGTGTTACAGTTGATGATAATGATAATCAATTATTAATAATTAGTATGGTAGAGAATGCAAAAATAAATGGAGGAAGTCATTATTTAATTAAGAAAATTAGAACTTTATTTGAATAACGATAAGATGTAAAAATGGGAAATATAGTATTATTAGATGATTTAACAATAAATCAAATAGCTGCTGGTGAGGTTATTGAAAGACCAGCAAATGTTGTAAAAGAGTTAGTAGAAAACTCAATAGATGCTGGAAGTAAAAATATAACAGTTGAAATAAAAAAAGGTGGAAAATCTTTTATTAAAGTAATTGATAATGGTAAAGGAATAGAAATTGAAGATATCCCTTTAGCATTTGAACGTCATGCAACTAGTAAAATTAGAGATATATCTGATTTAGAGAACACATATTCATTTGGATTTAGAGGTGAAGCTATTGCAAGTATTCTGTCAATTTCTAAAATGACACTAATAACCAGAACTAAAGAAAAGGAAATTGGAATAAAAATAGAAGCACAAGGTGGAGAGCTACTGAATAAAGAAGATATTGCTTCACAGATTGGAACAACTTTTATAGTTGAAGATCTTTTTTATAATACACCAGTTAGATTTAAATTTTTGAAACAAGATTCTACTGAATTTAGATATATAAAAGAGATGCTTCAAAAAATTGCTCTTGCAAATTTAGATGTTTCAATAAGCTTGATAAGTGATGGAAAACTCATTTTTAAATCCTCTGGAAATGGGTCATTAAGAGATTTGGTTTATATATTATATGGAAAAGAAATACAAGAAAATTTATTAGATGTTGAGTATGAAGAAAATGGTATTACAATAACTGGTGTTATTGGAAATACTATGATTGCAAAAGATTCAAGGAAAAGTCAGATTTTTTTCTTAAATAAAAGAAATATAAATAATAGAATTTTAACAAATAGTAGTGATGAAGCTTTTAAAGGTGGAGCTGGTATTGGAAAATTTGGATTTTTGATATTAAATATACAGATGCCAGCAAATTTATATGATGTTAATGTCCATCCAACAAAATTAGAAGTTAGATTTAAAGATGAAGATACTGTTTATAAAATATTATATAGAGCTATTAAAGAAACACTTCTTAAAGCTGAATTTTTAGGTGATAAAAATAGAAATGAAAATAATATTAAATATGTAAATAATGAACTTGATTATGTTACCAGTCATTTTAATAATGATGATAATAAAAAGGGTTCTGAAACAGATAAAGAAAAAAAAGTTGATCTTATAAAAAAAGATTATATCAAAGAATTAAAATATAAATACATTGGAATTATTTTTAAAACTTTTATAATAATAGAGATAGATGATGAATTATATTTTGTAGACCAACATGCTGCACATGAAAGATTGTTATATGAGCAAATTAAAGAAAATTATAAAAATAATATTGAAAATAATACTCAAATGATGTTAATGCCTGATATAAGGGAATTATCTCATAAGGAACATTATTTTGTTAAAAAGAATTTAAAATATTTTACGAATTCAGGTTTTGATATAGAGCCATTTGGAGAAAATTCTATAAAGATAAACGGATTGCCTGATATAGAATATAAAGCAAATAAATCAGATTTATTTACAGATGTATTAGATGAAATGGTTACAAATGAAAGAAATAGTATAAAAGATCAAGAAGATAGATTCATTGCTACTGTTGCGTGTAAAGCAGCTGTTAAAGCAAATATGGATTTAACTAAAGAAGAAGTTGATAATTTATTAAAAAATTTATTCAAATTAAGAAACCCTTATACATGTCCACACGGAAGACCTACAACAATAAAAATGAGCAAAAAAGAAATAGAGAAAATATTAGGAGTATAGTATGTTAAATATAAATATTGTTTGTGTAGGAAAAGTTAGAGAAGATTATTTAAAAATGGCTGTAGCAGAATATTCAAAAAGACTCTCAAAATATTGTAATTTAAATATAATAGAACTTGCTGATGAGAAATTGCCTGAAAAAGTTAATGATAGTATTATAGATGATATAAAAAATAAAGAATGTAACAAAATAAAAAATTGTTTGAAAAAAGATTCTTATATTTTTGCCCTAGATTTGAGAGGAAAGCAATATTCTTCTGAAGAATTTTCTAAAAAGATTGATGATATTGCTTTGAACATTAATAGTTCTATTACATTTATAATTGGAGGTACATTAGGATTAAATGATGAAGTACTTAATATAAGCAATGAAAAAATTAGTTTTTCAAAAATGACATTTCCTCATCAATTATTTAGAGTATTTTTACTTGAACAAATCTTTAGAGCATTTAAAATCTCTAAAGGAGAAACTTATCATTGGTAAAAGTAAATAGCATTTTAGGTAATTGAAATAATTATATTATCAGGTGTTGAAGAAGTGTATAAATTGATTGTTATAAAGATTACAGGTTTTAAGGAGGATTTTATATGGTTAAAGCTAGATTTTATGAAAAACCTTATTTAAAAAAATTTGAAAGTATTGTTAAAGAAAAGATTGTTGAAAATGGTAAGATAAAAATCGTTTTAAATGATACTCTTTTTTATCCTGAGGGTGGAGGTCAGCCAGCTGATAAAGGATATATAAATAATATAGAAGTAGTAGATGTTCAGGAAAAAAATGGAAAAATATATCATACTATTTTAGGAGATATTGAACCAGGTGAACCAGTTAAAGGTAAAATTGATTTTGACTATAGATTTTTGAATATGCAACATCATACGGCTGAACACATTGTAGCAGGATTGATATGTAAAAATTATAATGCAGAAAATGTTGGATTCCATATTGGTGAATCATATGTTACTTTAGATGTAAATGTAATTTTAAATCAAGAACAAATAAAAAATATAGAAATAGAAGCTAATAAAATTGTTTATAAAAATTTATTAGTAAAAACTAATTTTTATGATGAAGAAGATGTTAAAGATTGGGAATATAGAAGTAAAAAAGAACTTAGTGGAGAAATTAGATTAGTTGAAATTCCTGGAGTTGATTTATGTGCTTGTTGTGGTCTCCATGTAAAAAGAACAGGAGAAATTGGTCTTATAAAATTATTGTCAGTTGAGAAATATAAATCAGGTTCTAGAATTTATATAGTTTGTGGAAAAAAAGCTCTAGATAATTATAATTTTGAGTATGACATAGTAAATAAAATTTCTGTAGAATTGTCTGCTAAACATGAAAATGTTTATTCTTCTATATTAACACTTAAAGATGAAATTAAAAACTTAGATAAGAAAAATAATGAACTTCAAAATAAATTATTTGATATTGAAATTTCAAATTTAGAAAATAAACATACACAAATTATTTTTAAAGAAAATTTAGATATGGATAAAATAAAATCATTATGTTTAAAATTAAAAAATAAAGTAGATAGAATAGCAGGAGTGTTTTCTAAAGAGGATGATTTATATAAATATATGATTATGAGTGATTTTGATGATGTCAAAAAAATTTCTAAGGAATTTAATGAGATTTGCTCTGGAAAAGGTGGAGGAAACACTACTATGGCACAAGGAAAGGTATATTCAGATAAAGAAAAGATAGAAGACTTTTTTAAAAGATATGATAATTAATAAAACAAAATGAAAAAATAATTAAAAAAATGTAGGGGCGCTCATCGGGCGCCCGCAAAGAAACATAAAATAAAATGAAAAATAATTGAAAAATGCAGGGGCGCTCATCGGGCGCCCGCAAAGAAAAATAAAACAAAATGAAAAAATAATTAAAAAAATGTAGGGCCTCTCATCGGGCGCCCGCAAAGAAACATAAAATAAAATGAAAAATAATTGAAAAAAATGTAGGGGCGCTCATTGGGCGCCCGCAAAGAAAAATAAAACAAAATGAAAAAAATAATTGAAAAATGCAGGGGCGCTCATTGGGCGCCCACAAAGAAAAATAAAACAAAATGAAAAAATAATTAAAAAAATGTAGGGCCTCTCATCGGGCGCCCGCAAAAAAATTATTGTTAAAAGCTGGGAGAAAAAATAATGAAAGAATATGAAAACTATATAGAAAATGAGATAAAAAAAAGAAAAATTAAAGTTTTATTTGTATGTTTAGGTAACATATGTCGTTCTCCAATGGCTGAATTTATATTTAAAGATATGATAAATAAAAAAGGATTAAACGACAAATTTATAGTAAAATCTGTAGCGACAAGTTATGAAGAAATTGGAAATGATATTCACTATGGTGCAAAAGAAAAATTGACTCAAAAAAATATTCCTTTTACAAAAAGAAAAGCAACCATAATAACTGCTGAAGATTATAATAATTATGATTTTATAATTGGAATGGAAGAATCTAATATAAAAAATATAAAACGAATTGTAGGAGAAGATTTTGATAATAAAATTAGTAAATTATTAGATTATTCAGACAATCCAAGAGATATTGCAGATCCTTGGTACACTGGTAATTTTGAAATAACTTATAATGACATAGTAGAAGGGTGTAATGGATTGATAAATTATTTAATAAAATTGTAATACAACATATTTTGTATGTAAGAGATATGCAAATATTACAATCTTTTAAAAGATTGGAGAAATAAAAGTGTATAAAACAATAGTGAAATACAAATTATTGTAAATTAGTATTTGGTAGAAAAAATTTTAGATTATTTTTATGTTTATAAAAAATAATGAAAATTCATATTTAAGAATTATAAAAAGAAGTAATATTTAGGAGGAAAAAATGGCTGTAGATGTTGTAATAAGAAGTAAAGGTTTATTTAAGAAAAATTTAAAAATAAAAGATGTTATTTTTGAAAACATGAGATATGGGATTATGGATGAAGCTTATAGATTAGTTGAGAATGAAACTGGAAAATATACAGTTGTATTTAATACATTAGAGATATGTAGAGGTTATGAAATTAGTTTTGAAAAAGGAAAAGTAGAATTAAGAATGGCTCTTCCAACAAGTAATTCAGATATAGAATTCTTTTATGAATATATAAAAAGAATTTGTAAGATTATGAATACAAATGAATTTGAAAGAGATGGAGAAAAGGGAACCTTTGATAAAATTGATTCATATATATCTATGGATATTTCTGCAAGTATAGGAGCACTTGAGAGTATGGAAGAAAATATTAATAATGGTAATTATACATCTATGTATTTATTTGGTGCAATAAATCCTATATGTGTTGGAAAACAAGAACTATTAAAGATAAATAAAGATACAAATAATTTAGGAAAATTAATGAATAGCTTACAATCTATGGATGTTTATTATGCAATGGCTAAAGCATACAAAAGAGATGATGATACGATTTTTGGAGTATATGTATTAACAGAAAATGTAACTAGTGTATTGCCTTTTGAACCTAATTTATTTATGAACAAAGATATAATTGTAAATGATTGGAATATTATGTTTTTTATAGATGGAAAAAATTCTGGTGCTATACCATATGATAAATTTATAGAAAATGTTAATAAAGATGAAATTTATGATGATAAAAATTTTATTATTACAATGAATAAATTAGAGATGGAAGAATTGCTTAGTAAATATAAAGTAGAGTTATAAAATTTTTGATAATGTTATTGTTATATGTGAACATGGTTCAAAAAATAATGCTTGTTAATAAATTACAATTAAGAAAAAGAGCAAATGAGTATAAAAACTTATCTTTAGTATAAGAGAAGAATAATATACAAAAATTAAAGAGGAGAAAATCGTAATGTTTCTAGAAAAATGTGAATTTAAGGGTACTTTCAGAAAATATCAAGCAGAAGTTTTAAAGGAATTTGATAAACACATAAAAGATAAAAAAATAAATGTAGTAGCAGCACCAGGTTCAGGAAAAACAATCCTTGGTCTTCAAATGATATGCAAACTAAATCAACATGTGCTTATATTAGCTCCAACCATAACAATCAGAAATCAATGGAAAGAACGCTTTATCACATCATATGTACCAGAAGGAACGCAAATAGACTTTATCTCAGATGATGTATACAATCTGAACAAATTCAATATAATAACATACCAAGCACTTCATTATGCTTTGAATAAAAAGATAATAAAAGAAGAAGAAATCGAAAAAGAAGAGGAAGAATCAACAGTAAGAGTTAAAACAGAAGAAATTGAGTATGATTTAATTCAAGAGTTAAAATCTAAAAAAATTAATACAATAGTTTTAGATGAAGCACATCACTTAAGAGCAGAATGGTGGAAAAGTTTATGCCAAGTAATTAAAGAAATACAAGATATTAAAGTAATATCACTAACAGCAACTCCACCATATGATGTAGAAGAAAATGAATGGAGAAAATATGAAGAAGTATGTGGCCCAATAGATACAGAAATTTCTGTCCCAGAGCTTGTTGCAACAGGAGATTTATGCCCTCATCAAGATTATGTAATATTTAATATGGTTACCAAACAAGAACTTGTGGAAATTAGAAAAATACGAAATAGTATAGATGAATTTGTTGAGCAATTAAAACAAAATAAAGAATTTGTTGAAATGGTAACATCTAATAAAGTTTTAAATAGTTGGCAAACAAATGAAGATACAATATTAAATGATACGAAATATTATTCTAGCATAATAATTTTCTTAAACTCTCTAGGTGTAAACATAGATAAAAGATTAGTAAAATTAATATCTGGTACAACAATAATACCAACTTTCAACAAAAAATGGGCAGAAATTTTACTTAAAAATGTAATTTATGTGCATAATGATGATTATCCAGAAAATGTGTTATTAATTAAAGATTTAAAAAAGCAACTAGAAATTTTAGGCTGTGCAGAAAAAAGAAATGTATATCTTGAAGATGTTAATGCTGTAAGGAAATTAATGGCTAGCAGTATTTCAAAATTAGATAGTATAGAGCAAATTGCTGAAAAAGAATATGGAGCATTAAAAGAAAATTTAAGTATGGTAGTTTTAGCAGATTATGTAAGGCATGATTATCTGGATTGTAATATAGAAAATATAAACAAACTTGGAGTTATTCCTATATTCAGACGTCTACATGCAAAAAATATTTGTAGTAACTTAGCTGTTTTAACAGGGAGTTTAAAAATAGTACATAAAAGTGTTGTTCCATATATAAAAGAACAATTGAATTTATTAAATATAAATGATGATAATATTTTTACAGATTTATCAATTGATAATAATTATGTGGTAATTAAAGGAAGCAAAAAAATTGAAAATGCTATTGTAAAAATTGTAACAGAATGCATAAATTTAAAGAAAATAAACATTGTTATTGGAACAGTTGCATTATTAGGCGAAGGATGGGATGCTCCAGCTGTTAACAGTCTTGTTTTAGCAAGTTATGTAGGCTCTTTTATGTTATCAAACCAAATGAGAGGTAGAGCAATTAGAAAAAATAGAGAACAAAATAAAACTGCAAACATTTGGCATTTAGTAAGTTTAGCAAAATTAAAAAATAACGAATTAGATTTCAGCGATTTAGAAACATTGAAAAGACGATTTAAAGGTTTTGTAGGAATTGCTTATTATGATAATTTAATACAGAATGGGATGGAAAGATTAAGCATAATTAATACAGAAAAGCTTAAGGAAGATTATAATTTAGTTAATGAGGAAATGTATAAAATTGCCATTAATAGAGAATTAATGGCAGATAGATGGAAAAAAATTTTAGACTTATTTGGTGGAACTAATATAAAAATGGTAGACAAGTTAAGCGGAGATTTTAAAGTTACTAGTAAAACATTTGTTGCAATGGATTTTAAGAAAATGTTGTTAGTACTTTTAATTATAAATGTTGTAATGCTCATTGCTTCTGGAATGTTTGCAATTGCTTCAAATATAGTTGGAAGATTTTTTATAAATATAGTTGTGGTTTTTTATTATCTATTAAAAATAATTAGACATTTAAATCCAATAAATTATATGAAAGAGATTGGGAAAACTATATTAAATAGTATGGTTATAACCAAAAAAATGTTAACTAATAGGCAATTGGTTAGCAATGAAATTGAATGTGTTGAAAATGAAGGAGTTAGATATTATAAAGTATATTTAAAAGGTGCAACTATATATGAGAATAATTTGTTTATTAAGAGTTTTGAGGAAGTTTATAATAAAGTTGCAGATACGCGTTATATTATTTGTGTGAAAAAGAAAAATCAGTTAACTAAAGATTCGTATTTTAATGTTCCTAGTATTTTAGATAATGATAAAAAAGATGCTGTGACTTTTCTAAATGAATGGAATAAGAATGTATGTAAGGGAAATCTTATTTATACAAGAAGTAAAGAGGGAAGGAAGTTATTGCTTAAAGCAAGGAAAAATAGTATGGCATATAATGAGAATTTTTTTGTAAGGAAAGAGGTTTCTAGATGGGAGTAGACACAGGGATGGTTTATAAGAAACTTGCTAAGACCTTGAAATAAGCTAAATATAGGTAGCAGGTTTATTACTGGACTTTTTTTGATTTATATGATATAATATTTGATGGTTTTTTTATTTAAATTATTATTTCTATAAAGTATATTTATATGAAATAGTAGTATGGTAAATTTATCAATACTAAGTAAATACAAATGAGGAGGTAAAATATGGCAGAATAAGTTATAACGTTTAATTCATTTTTCTCTATATATACTATTATAAAATAGTACTTATAGAAATCATTCACAAGTGTCCAATTAACCAAGTTTTCTTGGGTACAACAAAGCATAAGGAGAGATATTATGACTTACGATTTAATTATTGTTGGTGGCGGACCTAGTTCAGCTTTTTTGTGTTATGAGCTCATTAAACTGGGATCAAATAAAAAGGTCCTTATAATTGAGCAAGGAAAAAGAGTTGAAGAGAGAAATTGCCCAATCGAAAAATTAGGGCAGTGTGTGAAATGTAAACCTACATGTTGTATTACAACTGGATTTTCAGGAGCAGGAGCTTTTTCAGATGGAAAGCTTTCTCTATATAATCCAGAAGATGATGATATTTACGTAGGTGGCAATTTACACAAATATATCGGTGTTGATAAGACAAAAGAACTTATTGATTACACTGATAAAGTTTATTTGGAATTTGGTGCGGATACTAAACTTGAAGGTACTAAGAACAAGGAGGAAATCAGCAAAATCAGGGAAAAGGCCAAAAAAGCTGATATAACTTTAATCAATATACCTATCAGGCATCTGGGAACAGAAAAGAGTCATGCATTGTATTGCAAAATACAGGATTATTTGCTTAACAATGGAATAGAGATAATGTTCCAAACTACAGTCAGTGATCTCATTATTGAAAATAATGAAGTGAAAGGTGTTAAAGTAAAAGATTCGATGTATGTAGATAAGGATGTTGAACTTAGAAGCATTTATGCTAATAAAGTTGTGTTGGCTGTTGGCAGGAAAGGAGCAAATTGGCTTTCGAAAATGTGCGATATCTATGGTATTGCCACTAAAACAGGTTGTATAGATATAGGTATTCGGTACGAATTGCCTAATTCAATCATGAGGGAAATAAATAAGCTTTTGTATGAAGGAAAGTTTATAGCAAGATTAGGTCATTTTAAAGACAAGGTTAGAACTTTCTGCCAAAATCCGAGTGGTTTTGTTTCATCAGAAGTTTATGATGAAAATATCAATTTGGTTAATGGCCATTCTTACAAATCCAAAAAAAGTGAGAATACTAATTTAGCAATTTTGGTTTCTCATAATTTTAATTATCCTTTTGACAAACCTATTGAGTATGGAAGGAATATCGCAAAGAACTTAAACGCACTGGGAAATGGAAACGTTATAGTACAAAGGTTGGGTGATATATACAGGGGAAAGAGAACATGGAATGATGAGCTTCAGAATAATTCTGTAAAACCTACACTTAAGTCTGCTGTTGCAGGAGATATCACATATGCTTTAGGATATAGAACAATGACTGATATTTTAGAGTTTATTAGGGGACTTGATAAAGTTATTGAAGGATTTGCTAATCCAGATAATTTACTTTATGGCCCTGAGATAAAATTCTATTGTAATAGTGTTCTAATAAATCAAAAATTTGAAACAAGTGTGATGGGGCTTTACTCCATTGGAGATGGTGGAGGAATGACCAGAGGGCTTATGATGGCATCTTGTTCAGGTGTTCAACTTGCAAGATTCCTAGAAGAAGATGATTAAATTCCTAAATTTTTATGTGAAAAAATGATTTTAATGAGGTGCATATCTAAATTTTAGATTTTGTCTAATATTTTGGATGCACTTCTTTTTTTTATTATATTATTAGTTAATGTGAATTACTTGTGAATTTATATAAATTACTTGAATTTTTCATATTGATATTATAGAATATATTAAAATTTTAAAAACTTAATAATTTAATTTAAGGAGGGATAATATGATAAAATTTAATTTTGATAAATCAGGGGTTAGTGAGAAGCAAATATTAGAATATTCTAGTAAAGTTGCTAAAATTCAAAAAGATTTAGAAAAAAGAGCTGATAGAATTGATGATTTTGTTGGATGGTTAAATTTACCAGATAATTATGATAAAAATGAGTTTACAAGAATAAAAAAAGCAGCTAAAAAAATAAGAAGTGATTCTGATGTTTTAGTGGTAATTGGAATAGGGGGATCATATTTAGGTGCTAGAGCTGTAATTGAAGCTTTAACATCTACATTTTATAATACATTATCTTCAGAAACGAGGAAGTCACCTCAAATAATATATGCTGGTAATAATTTGAGTCCAGTATATCTAAATGATTTATTAGAACTTATTAGAGAAAAAGATATATCTATAAATGTTATTTCTAAATCTGGAACTACCACAGAACCTGCAATAGCATTTAGAATATTTAGGGAAGTTTTAGAAACTAAATATGGTGTAGAAGAAGCGAGAAAAAGAATTTATGTTACTACTGATGAAAAACGTGGTGCTTTAAAACAACTTTCAAATGAAGAAAAATATGAAACTTTTGTAATACCAGATAATGTTGGAGGTAGATATTCAGTTTTAACAGCGGTGGGGTTATTACCAATTGCTACTGCTGGAATTGATATTGACAAAATTATGTTAGGTGCTCAAAAAGCAATGAAAAAATATTCAGATACAGATTTGAAAAAAAATGAGTGTTATCAATATGCAATAGTTAGAAATATTTTAAATAAAAAAGGAAAAGAAGTTGAAATATTAGCAAATTACGAACCTAAACTTCATTATTTTACAGAATGGTGGAAACAACTTTATGGAGAAAGTGAGGGAAAAGATAATAAAGGAATCTTCCCTGCTGGTGTTGATTTAACAACAGATTTACATTCAATGGGACAATATATTCAAGAAGGTAGAAGATTTTTGATGGAAACTGTTTTGAATGTAAAAAAAGATTCATCAGATATTACTATTCAACCAGATGAACAAAATTTAGATGGTCTAAATTATTTAGCTGGTAAAAAACTTGGATATGTAAATACAAAAGCAATGGAAGGAACGATAGAAGCTCATATTTCAGGTGATGTACCAAACTTATTGATTGAGGTTGACAAGTTAGATGAGGAAAATATAGGTGAACTAATTTATTTTTTTGAAAAGGCATGTGCTATTTCAGGTAATATTTTAGGTGTGGATCCTTTTAATCAACCAGGTGTTGAAGCTTATAAAAAGAATATGTTTAGATTATTAAAAAAGCCAGGATATACAAATTAGCAAAATGTAAAACACGGGCATGTAAGAGTTACATGCCCGATTAATAAGAATAGGAGAATTTAAATGAAAATAGGAATAGTTGGTCTTCCTAATGTAGGAAAGAGTACTTTATTTAATAGTATTACAAAAGCAGGAGCTGAATGTGCAAATTATCCTTTTTGCACAATAGAGCCTAATATTGGTGTAGTAGCAGTTCCAGATGAAAGGTTAGACAAACTTGCGCAAATTTATAAACCTCAAAAGGTCACACCAGCAGTAGTAGAATTTGTTGATATAGCAGGCTTGGTTAAAGGAGCAAGTAAAGGTGAAGGATTAGGAAATAAGTTTTTATCACATATTAGAGAAGTTGATAGTATACTTCAAGTAGTAAGATGTTTTGAAAATCCAAATATAGTTCATGTAGATGGTAGCATAGATCCATTAAGAGATATTGAAACTATAAATATGGAACTTATATTTGCTGATTTAGAAACGATTGAAAAAAGAATAGAAAAAGCTCAAAAAATGCTTAAAGCTGACAAAAAATATCAATTCGAATTAGATACATTTCTAAAAGTAAAGAAAACTTTAGAATCAGGAAAAACTGCTAGAACCTTAGATTTAACTGATGAAGAAGAAATAGTTATAAAAGATGCATTTTTACTTACAAAGAAAAAGGTTTTGTATGTGGCAAATGTGTCAGAAGATGAAGTTTCAAAACCTTATGATAATGAATATGTAAAAAAAGTTCAAGAATATGCTAAGAATGATAAATCTGAAGTTATAGCTTTATCTGTAAAAGTTGAAGAAGAACTTAGTGGTTTAGATAGTGATGAAGAAAAGGAAATGCTTGACGTTTTGGGAATAGATGAATCAGGATTAAATAAACTAATAAAGGCTAGTTATAAATTGTTAGGCTTAATGTCATTTCTAACTGCAGGAGAGCCAGAAGTTAGAGCATGGACAATTAAAACAGGAACGAAAGCTCCACAAGCAGCTGGAAAAATTCACTCAGATATAGAAAGAGGATTTATTAGGGCAGAAGTGGTTTCTTTTGATGATTTAATAAAATGTGATGGTTCAATGGTAAAAGTAAAAGAAGCTGGTCTGATGAGGTTAGAAGGTAAAGATTATATAATGCAGGATGGAGATATTGTTTTGTTTAGATTTAATGTGTAATATTTATGTAATATAAATGAAACAAAAACTTCTATTTGAATAATAATGCTTGATACAAATGTAATATTTTCTTGAAATCGAAAAAAATCGAAAAAAGTCTTGCGTGTAAAAAATGTATATATTATAATAATTTTAGATTAAATATTAAGGAGATGGGAGAAATATTATGTTAAAGTTAAGAAAGATTGTTTTAGTTGTAATTGGAATTATGTTAGTAAGTTTAATTATAGGAAATATGTCAGTTTATGCTTCTAATGTTAGAACAATAACTGCAAATACAAATAGTTCTTCTTCAAATAGTAATGTTTCAAATTCTAATAGTAATACAGATGAAGAAGAAACAAATACATCAGATGAAAATACAAATACAAATTCTACATTAAATACTAATAGAACTAATTCAATTTCAAGCAGTAACTATTCAAATAGAAATACAAACGAAGATAGTGCAGACAGTGAGTCACTACCATATACAGGAACAAGATATACAGTTGTAATTGTTGCATTAGTACTTGCTATATCTTCTGCTTATGCTTATAAAAAAATAAGTGAATATAAAGATGTAAAATAATAGAAAAAGCAAATTGAAAGATTTGCTTTTTTTATATTATAGTAAATTTTCATAGTATATAATAAAAATGTTTTAGGCGAGTTTTTTCTCGTCTTATTATTATTAATTTAAATTATATTAGTTATATACTTGAAAATATAAAAATAATATATTAAAATGTAGAGAGTTTCAAGATTATAGTGGAGAAATTATGTTTGATATAGAAGACGAATTGAAAAAGTTACCAGCAAAGCCTGGAGTTTATTTAATGAAAGATAAAAATGACAATGTTATATATGTTGGAAAAGCTGTTGTACTGAAAAATAGAGTTAAACAATATTTTAGAAAAAATGATAAAACAGCGAGAATCCAAAAAATGGTTTCTTTAATAGATCATTTTGAATATATTGTTGTTGAAAGTGAAGATGAAGCTCTTATTTTGGAATGTAATTTGATAAAAAAATACAGACCGAAATTTAATGTTTTATTAAAAGATGATAAAACATATCCATATATAAAAATCGATATAAAATCAGAATATCCTACAGTTACTATGACTAGAAGAATATTAAAAGATGGTGCAAAGTATTTTGGACCATATCCTAGCTCTAGTAGTTGTAAAGAAATGATAAATTTTATAAAAGAAAAATTTCAAATTCGACAGTGTAGAAATTTTAAAAGTAGAGATAGAGCTTGTTTAAATTATCATATAAAAAAATGCTTAGCTCCATGTGTCAAATATGTATCTTCAGAAGATTATAAGAAACAGATTGATCAAATAATTTTGTTATTAGATGGAAAAGTAGATAAAATTATTAAAGATCTTTCAAAACAAATGGAAGAATATGCTAATTCACAAGAATATGAAAAAGCGGCTGATATTAGAGATAGAATTCAGGCTATTGAAAGAGTAACAGAAAAGCAAAAAGTTTCTAATGTATCAGAAAACAATATAGATGTAATAGGTTTTTATAAAAATGATGTTTCTGCATGTATAGAAATATTTTTTATTCGTGGTAGTAAAATGATAGGAAGAGAACATTATTTCTTTAATGAATTAAGACATATGGATGAAGTTGAAATTGTATCTGGATTTATAAAGCAATTTTATTTATCTAGATTAGATATACCAAATAAAATTATGTTAAGATACGATTTAGAAGAGAAAGAACCTATTGAAAGATGGTTAAGCGAAAAAGCAGGTAGGAAAGTTATTATTAAAAGCCCACAGAAAGGTGAGAAACTTCGTTTTGTAGAAATGGCTGAAATGAATAGCAAAATTACTTTAGATAATAAAGTAAAATCACAAAGCAATATAATGGAAGAATTAAGAGATGTTTTGAGTTTGGATACATTACCATATAAAATTGAAAGTTTTGATATTTCTAATATATCTGGAGAGTATATAGTTGCAGGTATGTGTGTTGCTCAAAATGGAGTTATAAAAAGAAATTTGTCTAGAAGATTTAAAATAAAAACAGTTTTTGGTCAAGATGATCCTAGATGTATGCAGGAAGTTGTAACTAGAAGAGTTATGCATACACTTGAGAAAGATGACAATGCATTTGGAGTTTTGCCAGATTTGATATTAGCAGATGGAGGAATAACTCAAATACGTGCAATTAAGCAAGCACTGGATAATTGTAAAGTAGAGATACCAGTTTACGGAATGGTAAAAGATAATACACATTCAACTAGGGCTTTAGTTGATGAAAATAAAAATGAATTTGAGATATCTGAAAATTTATTTAATTTTATTACAAATTTTCAAGATGAAGTTCATAAAACAGCAATAGAATATCATAGAAAAATTCGTGATAAAGAAATGACAAAATCAAAACTTGATTATATAGAAGGAATTGGTGATAAAAAAAGAAATGCTCTTTTAAAGCACTTTGGAACAATTTCGAAAATTAAGGAAGCAACCATTAATGAATTAATGGAAGTTAAAGGAATTGATAAAAACTTAGCAAAAAAAATAAAGGAGGAATTATGTTAAAATTAAAAAATATTACAAAAACATATATAAGTGGAGATGAAAAAGTTGAAGCTTTAAAGGGAATTGATATTGAATTTAGAAAATCAGAATTTGTATCAATTTTAGGTCAAAGTGGATGTGGAAAAACCACTTTACTAAATATTATAGGAGGACTTGATAGATATACATCTGGTGATTTAATTATAAATGGCAAATCTACGAAAGACTTTAAAGATAGAGATTGGGATGCATATAGAAATTATAGAGTAGGATTTGTATTTCAAAGCTATAATTTAATAAGCCATCAAAATATTTTATCAAATGTCGAACTTGCATTAACTATAGGAGGTGTACCTAGAAAAGAAAGAAGAAGACGTGCAATAAAAGCTCTAGAAGAAGTTGGTTTAAAAGATCAAATTCATAAGAAACCAAATCAACTATCAGGAGGTCAAATGCAAAGAGTAGCAATTGCTAGAGCTTTAGTTAATAATCCTGATATAATTTTAGCTGATGAGCCTACAGGTGCATTAGACACAAAAACCAGTGTTCAAGTTATGGAATTACTTAAAAAGATTTCAAAAAATAAATTGATTATAATGGTAACACATAATCCAGATTTAGCAGAAAAATATTCAAGTAGAATAATAAAGATATTAGATGGAAAAATAACAGATGATTCATCTCCAATAAAAACAGAAGAAACTGAAGAATTAGAAAAAGATAAGTTGAAAAGAACTTCAATGAAATTCTTTACTGCATTTAGATTGAGTTTAAATAATTTAATGACAAAAAAGGGAAGGACTATACTTACTTCTTTTGCTGGTAGCATAGGAATAATCGGTATAGCTCTGATTTTAGCAATTTCCACTGGAGTTCAAAATTATATAGATAAAGTAGAAGAAGATACATTGTCTTCTTATCCGATAACCTTAGAAGAATCCACAATTGATATGTCTAGTATGATGGAAACTATGATGGGTGAAAACCAAAGTGATGATGTTCAAAGGGACGAAAATAGAATTTATTCTTCTGATATTATTAACGAGTTAATGGAAACTATGTCTAGTAAAGTACAAGAGAATAATTTGCAAGAATTTAAGAAATATTTAGAAGAAGATAATAATGAATTAGTAAAATATACAAATTCAATTCAATATGGCTATAATCTTACTTTAAATCTTTACAAAGAAGATACTACAGATGGTGTTGTTAGAGTAAATCCTAGTACTGTTATGAATGCAATGGGAATGGGAGATATGATTGATGCAAGGAATTCTTCTAGTGTAATGAATTTATCAGGTTCTGCATCTAGTATAGCAATGAATAGTCAAATGGATGTATGGTTTGAGATGCTTGATAATGAAGAGTTGTTAAAATCTCAGAACGAGTTATTAGCCGGACATTGGCCAGAAGAATATAATGAAGTAGTGTTAGTTGTTAGTGAAAATAATGAAATAAGTGATTATGCTTTATATTCTTTAGGTTTAAAAAATCAAGATGAAGTAAAAGAAAAGATGAAAAAAATACAAAATGGAGAAGAAGTAAAAAAATCTGAAGGAACTTCTTATTCTTATGATGATATTTTAGGTTTATCTTTTAAACTTATATTAAATTCTGATTTTTATGATAAAGAAAATGGCGTTTGGATTGATAAATCAGAAAATGAAGAATATATGAAAGAGAAAATTGCTGATGCAGAGAGTATTAAGGTAGTAGGAATTATAAGACCAAATTCAGAATCTGTTGCAATGGCAATGACAGGAGGAATAGGATATACAAAAGATTTAAAAGAATATGTTATAAATAAATCAAATGATTCAGATATTATTAAAGAACAAAAAGAAAATCCTCAAAAAAATATATTTTCAGGTTTAGATTTTCCAAAAGATGATGATATATCTTCTTTTAGTTTTGCAAATTTATCAGATGAACAAAAGATGGCAATGCAATCATTGTCTACAGAAGATATAACAAAATTGATGGAAGCTTATACAGAAAATGAAAATTCAAGTTATGAAAAAAATTTAGAAAAATTAGGTGGATTTGATTTGAGTTCTCCATCAGTTATAAATTTATATGCAAAAGATTTTGAATCAAAAGACAAAATTCAACAATTAATAGAGGAATATAATAAAAAACAACAAGATAATGATAAAGAGGAGAATGTAATAAGTTATACAGATATTATAGGTACTATGATGAAATCAGTTAGTCAAATTATTAATACAATTAGTTATGTACTAATTTCATTTGTAGCAATTTCTCTAATTGTTTCTTCAATAATGATAGGAATAATAACATATATTTCTGTATTAGAAAGAACAAAAGAGATAGGAATACTTCGTGCAATAGGTGCATCTAAAAAAGATATATCAAGAGTATTTAATGCAGAAACACTAATAGTAGGTTTAATATCAGGTTTACTTGGAATAGGAATAACTGTTTTATTAACATTCCCAATAAATGCACTGATTTACAATTTGACAAATGTTACAATTACAACAGTAGTTCCATTTTCTGCTGGATTTATACTAGTTTGTATAAGTGTATTATTAACAATAATTGGTGGATTGATTCCATCTAAATTAGCAAGTAAAAAAGATCCTGTTATAGCTCTTAGAACTGAGTAAAAAGCTGATTTTATATCAGCTTTTTTTATATAAATAGGAAAGTAGCATTTTCCTATTATATAAAGGCTTTATTAACATTTTTAATTTTACTATATAGACATTTGTTTGATAAAATATATGTTATAAATAATTAATTTGATTGAAATTTTATTATTATGTGATATAATGAAGCCGTAATTTTAAAAAAAGGTTTATAGATGTATCCTATAAAAATCTAAATAAAATATAAAAGGAAAAAATATGAGTTCTATAAAAGTATCAATTGTGGTTCCAATTTATAATTTGGAAAAATATGTACCAAGATGTTTAGATGCACTAGTAAACCAAACATTAGAAGATATTGAAATTTTATGTGTAGATGATGGCTCTAAAGATTCTGCACCTCAAATAATAGAAGATTATAAGAAAAGATATCCAAATAAAGTTAAAACATTTCATAAAGAAAATGGAGGAGAATGGTCTGCTCGTACATATGGATTAAAGCAAGCAAGGGGAGAATATGTTGGCTTTATAGATAGTGATGATGTTCCAGAAGTAACTTGGGCTGAAAAACTATATAATGCTGCAAAGAAAAATGATGCAGATATTGCATTTAGTGGTTATGATAGAGTGGATTTAGATACTGGTAAAACAATATCTACTGAAATGACTCAATATGGTACAATGAATAAAGAAGTGGATTGGAATGATGACTTTATAGTTTATGCTAATCCATCTTTATGGAATAAAATATATAAATTAGAGAGAGTAAAACATTTAGAATTTTTACCATTTAGAGGATGTAATGATACGTTATTTTTAATATATGCTTATATGGATGGAGCTAAAAAATTAACTTTTATTCCTGATGTATTGTATCATTATTATTTACGTTCTAGTTCACAAATACATTCTCTAAATTTGAATGATATAGATAACTTAAAAAAATATTTGCTAGTTGCAAAACAACATGCTATTGATATTGGAAAATATGATGAATATGAAGAAGTATTATCTACAATGGCATTTTTACATTTAGGAATTTCTTGGTTTTTTATGGTTTCATATGATAAAGAAGCAAAAACTGGTAAAGTTTC
The DNA here is from genome assembly GCA_947631185.1 of uncultured Clostridia bacterium. Classification (GTDB taxonomy): domain Bacteria; phylum Bacillota; class Clostridia; order TANB77; family CAG-508; genus Scatovivens. Next base: position 21,178 of record CANRKJ010000001.1, read on the forward strand.
AAAGGATATTACTAATTATCTTAATGAAAATTTCCCAAGATGGAGAAATAATAAATTTTTTAAGATAACGCATTGTTTCCCAAAAGGGTTCAAGTTTATATGTATTTGGGGAGTACATTTATTATATAAATTAAAAATACCTTGTATATACATATGGGTAAATAGATTTTTAGTAGATAAAATAAAATTCGAGGTTAAATGGTAACTAATATAAAAAATAATGAAAGGGAAAATTGAATAGGAAACTAATATGTTAAAAATAGAAAAAATAGAATCTTTTTTAAAAAAATTTATTGATAAAAATTATTATACAAAAATAAAAGTAATTTTATCAATATTATTTTCAATTATATTAGCGTTAGCAGGTGAATATTTTGTTTTTAGAAAACAATACGGTTTTATTTCTTTAGATAGAATAATGATTATATCATTAGTTATTATATTTATTTCAATACATTTTATTTTTAAGCTTTCAGAAATGTATGAATGGATACATAAAAATAGATATAAAATTGCAGGCTTGTTTTTATTATTTGTAATGATTTTTAAGTATTCTGGTTCTTCAATTGTAAATTTTAATGGTTTAATACAACCTAACAATGATGATAAAAACTTTCATGAAGTTTTGGGAATGTCTAGGATGATTAGAACAGATGAATGGGCTACATCTACAACATATTTATTGTCACAAACTCAAGGTGAAGATAAATTTAATTATTTTGCAGATAAACTTAGAGGTACGAAAACAGATATGTTTACTCTAATAAATAGTCCTGTATATGATATTCTAATGCTTGGAAAGCCATTTCAACTAGCATTTTTGTTATTTGGGAATGAAGCAGGACTAAGTTTTTATTGGTATGCTAGAATTGTGGCAATGATGCTTGGTTCATATGAATTATGCTTAATATTATCAAATAAAAAGAAAAAAATTTCATTATGTGGAATGTTAGTTATAACATTTTCTTCAGCAGTACAATGGTGGTACTGTATGGATACTTTAATTTGGGGACAGATTATATTAGTATTAGTCAATAAATTTATGATTGTAAATTCTAAAAAGAAAAAATATTTATGTGCTTTAGGGCTTGTTCCGTCGGTACTTGCTTATGTATTTGTATTATATCCGGCATGGCAAGTTTCATTTGCATATGTTTTTTTAGCTTTAGCAATTTGGATTATAATTAAAAATTTCAAAGAAGGATACAAGTTAACTATTCATGATGTTGTAGTTACACTTTTGACTATTGTATGCATAATAGCACTTTTAGGAAGATGGTATTTATTATCAAAAGATACAATACAGGCTGTAAGTAGTACTGATTATCCAGGAGATAGATGTGAAACAGGTGGAGGAGCATTTAATTTATATTCATATTTTTATAATATTTTCTTTACTTTTTATGGTTTCCCAAATCCTTGTGAATTTTCAAGTATGTTATCTTTGTTCCCAATTCCAATGATATTAGGTGTTTTATATTTGATTAGAAATAAAAAGAATTTTTTATTTTGGGTACCAACTTTAATTATTGCTGTATTTCTTACAATTTGGTGTAAATTTGGATTTCCTGTTACACTTGCCAAACTTACTTTAATGTCAAATTCTCAAGCTACTAGAGCTTCTATTGCATTGGGAACATTAAATATTTATATGTTAATATATTTGTTTAGTACTTTTGAAAAAGGTGATAAATGGATAAGTAAAAAATTAACATACTTTTTGGCAGTATTTGCAACTTTATTCATAATGTATAAAGCTAGAAAAAATTGTTTGTTCCCAGAATATATAGATAAATTTAAGCTACTTTTAGGTGGCGAAATATTTGTTGCATTGATATTTGGTGTATTAAATTTAAATGAAGATAAAATTAAGAATTATACGATGTATGGATTGATAGGAGTTGCTTTAATGTCAGGCTTGATGGTAAATCCTATAATAAAAACAACTGATATTATTTATAAAAAACCAATTTCAATCAAAATGCAAGAAATTAGAGATAATAATCCTGATGCTATTTGGTTAGTTGCTGATGGTGGATGGTTTATAAATGATTATACTGTAGCAAATGGAATACGTACTATTAACTCAACAAATGTATATCCGAATTTAGAAATGTTTAAATCTATTTTGGGAGATAAAGCAGAACAATTTAAGTCTACTTATAATAGATATGGACATGTAGTTGTTAACTTAGTTGATACAGAAACTCAAGTTGGACTATTAGCTCCAGATTGTATATCTTTAAATTTGAATTATAATGATGTAAGTAAATTAAATGTAGAGTATATTGTATCTAGAGAAGATTTAAAATCCAAAGCTTATAACTTGAATATAGATGAAGTTTATAATGAAGATGGATTATGTATTTACAAATTGGAAGGAAAATAATATGGAAGAAAAAAAAGTAGCTGTTTTATTATCAACATATAATGGAGAAAAATATTTAAAAGAACAAATAGATTCTATTTTAAATCAAACTTATAAAAATATTGAATTAATTATAAGAGATGATGGTTCTAAAGATAATACAATATCTATTTTAAAAGAATATGAAAAAAAGCATAATAACATAAGATTAGTTCAAGGAGAAAATTTAGGTTTTTTAAAAAGCTTTTTTGAATTACTTAAAATGTCAAATGCAGATTATTATTCATATGCTGATCAAGATGATATATGGATTGAAAACAAGATAGAAATTGCAGTTAATTCATTGAATAAGTTAGATGATACTAAGCCAAATATGGCATTTTCAAATTCAGATTATTACAATGAAAATATGGAATTGATAGCAGAAGGTGAGAAAAATAAAAAATACTCTTTCTTAATGTCATTATTTTCATGTGTGGGTCAAGGAATGACAATGGTTATAAATGATAAAGCAAGAAGAGTTATAATAGAAAATCTTCCTGAAAAGTGTTTATTTCATGATTGGTGGACTTATATGATTTGTGCTGGTTTAGGAGAGATTTCATATAATAATGTTACGACTGTAAAATATAGAAGAATGGAAAAAAATGCTACATCTGAAGGTCAAGGAATAATAAAATTATTTATTTGGAGATTCAAAAATTTAGTTTTTGGAGATGGAATGAAAGACATTAAAAATCAAATGTTATATTATAAAAAAATATATTATAATGATTTGTCAGACGATAAGAAGAAAATATTAGATTTATTTGCAAATGAAAAATATAATTTTTTTGTTGCACTAAAAAAGGCTTTTTATCCAAAAAGAATTCGAAGTAAAATGATTGATGAAATAATGCTTAGAATTTTATTTGTTTTAGGAGTTTTATAATGGACAATGAGAAAAAAATTTTTTTGAAGAATTTCATATGGAATACATTAGGAACAGGTATAAATTCATTTAATTCACTATTTTTTTTAATAGTTGTAACAAGAATAAATGGTATAGAAAATGCAGGAATTTTTTCTATTGCATATGCTACAGCTACAATTTTATATACAATAGCATTATATTCTGGAAGGCTTTGCCAGGTTACAGATATTGAAAATAAAATAAAAGATAAAGACTATATATTAAATAGATTAATAACATGTTTTATTATGTTATTAGGTGCAACATTTTTCTTGGTAATAAAAAGATATACAGCATTTAAAACAGGAGTTTTTGCACTCTTAGCCATCTTCAAAGGTTTAGAGGCCTTTTCTGACATTTTATATGGTATAATGCAAAAAAATGATTTATTATATAAATCAGGGCAATCATTAACAGCAAAAGGTATAATTGGATTAATATTTTTTATAATTGTTGATAAGATTACTGGAAATTTGATATTTGCGTGTTTATCATTAGTTATAGTAAATGTTATCATTCTTATTTTATATGATTTTATTATAGTGACTAGAGGATTAATTGAAAAAAGTAATTTAAATGTAAAAAATTCTTTAAACATTCTTAAAAGTGAATTTTTTGTTTTTGTGAATTCTTTTGCTGGTATATACATACTAAATGCATCAAAATATGCAATTGATAGTTATTTAACAGAAAATATACAAGCTATTTATGGATATATAATGATGCCAGCTACAGTTATGACATTATTTACCCAGTTTATTGTAATGCCTTTTTTAAATAAATTAAAGGAATTATATGGTAAAAAGGATTTTCAAACATTTAGAAAATTAACATTTAAAATTAAACTTGCAGTAATTGCATTTGGAGTATTTGCCGTTACTTGTGCATTTTTACTAGGTCCAGAAGTATTAGGCTTAATTTATGGTGTAAGTTTGTTAAATTATAGAATGAATTTATGTATAATAATAGGTTCATATATATTTTATGCTATCTCTTATATTAATTTAATTATTTTAACTACTATAAGACATACATTTGTACAATTTATAATTTATATAATATCAATGATTATTGCTTTTATAGTATCACATATATTAGTAAAAAATTATGAAATAAATGGTGCAACATTTGCTACATCAATTACACTAGGAATCCAATTTTTATTATATACTGTTGTAACTAAATTTATTATTTATAAGGAAGAAAAAAATATTAATGAAGTAGAATTAGAAAATTGATTTGATAATTATTAAGTATATAAAAATTATAAAAAATATGTAAAATAAATATAAGGAAAAAAGTGAAGGTGTTTTTTTATAAAACACTTTCATTTTTTTTGCAAAGTTTTACAAACCATTAGTATATAAAAGCTTTTCCAACATTCAAATTTGAAATTATATGTAAAAATAAGAAAAATTTATTTTTTTTGCATAAAATCATTTTTGCTGAATATATATTAGTATGGGTAATTTAGAAAATAACATATTAGAATTTTTCCCAAGAAGAATTGCAAGCTTAATAAAAGATAAACTTGGAGATGCGGAAGAAATAAGAATTAGACAAGCTAGAAATATCTTCATTAAAAACAGTATGGGAAATTATGAAATTGAATATTTAGTAAATTGCAATGATATTTTAGAGATAATGCAAAAAATTTGTGAATACTCTATTTACTCTTATCAAAATCAAATTTCTCATGGATTTATAACTGTTAAAGGAGGTCATAGAGTGGGGCTAACAGGTTCTTGTGTTATAGAAAATGGTAAAGTAATAAATATAAAATATATAAATAGCTTAAATTTTAGGATAGCTAGACAAGTATTTGGTGCTGGAGATAATGTATTAGATGAAGTTATAGATGGAAATAAAATACTTAACTCTATTATTGTTTCACCACCTGGATATGGGAAAACGACTATATTAAAAGATATTATTAGAAATTTAAGTTCTGGAATTAAAAGAATTAATTTTGATGCAGTTGATGTTGGAGTTGTTGATGAAAGAGGAGAACTTTCTGCTATGTATAAAGGAGTACCACAAAATGATTTAGGAATTAAAGTTGATATTATAGAAAATACTTCGAAAGAAATAGGAATAAAAATGCTTGTTCGTTCTATGTCGCCAAAAGTAATTGTTGTAGATGAAATAGGAACTAAAGAAGACATAAAAGCTATAAATTATGCTTTTTGTTCAGGAGTTAAAGGAATATTTTCTTGTCATGGGGAATCATATAATGATTTAATTAGAAATCCTATAATTAAAGATATTTTAGATTTAAATATTATAAATAAAGTAATTATTTTAAGTGAAGAAAGAGGGAAAATTAAAGATGTTGTAAATTTAAATCAACAATGTTCAATAATGTAGTTATAAATATTTATTTAGGAGAAATAAAAATGTTTTTAATAAAGTTAGTTGATAGTGTTCTAATTATTTTAGTTTGTTCATATATAGGAATAAATAAATCAAGATATTTTACATTTAGAGTAAATAATTTAAGAAATTTAAAATCAAGTTTTAATATGTTTAAAACTAAACTTATGTTTACTTATGAGCCTATACAAGAAGTTTTTCATGATATATCAAAAACAATTTATGCAGATAAAGATAATATTTTCAAATCATATATTGAAAATTTAAAAAACGATAATTATGAAGATTCATGGAATTTATCTGTTGCAGAAAATAGTTATGGTTTTACAAAAGAGGATATTGGAATTATTAATGGATTTGGTAATTTACTTGGAAAAACAGATTTAAATGGACAATTAAATGAAGTTGAATTAGCAGAACAATTTTTAGATAAACAAATTATTGATGCTGAAGAAGAACGAAAAAAAAATAACAAACTTTATAAATCTTTGGGAATTATTATTGGAATAGGAATAGTTATTGTTTTTATATAAAAAATTAATTTTTCGAAAGGAGTTTAATATGAATATAGATTTACTCTTTAAAATTGCAGGTATAGGAATTATTATTGCAGTTATACATCAGATTCTAAGCAAGGCTGGTAGAGAAGATCAAGCAATGATGGTTACTTTAGCAGGAATGGTTATTGTTCTTACTGTAGTAATTAAAGAAATAAGCTCTTTATTTCAAACTGTAAGGACGGTGTTTAATTTGTGATTGATTTAGTAAAAATTATAGGTATAGGTTTTTTAACACTTGTTTGTACCATTATTTTAAAGGAGTATAGAAAAGATTTTGCATTATATGTTATTTTAATTGGTGCATTATTAATTTTATATATGTCTTTTAATATATTACAAAATATTATTGGATTTTTAAATGATTTGTCTTCAAAAGCAGAAATTGATAATAATTTTATTACATTATTATTAAAAATAACTGGAATATCAATTCTTTCAGAGTTTGCAGTAAGTATTTGCAAAGACCTTCGGAGAATCATCAATAGCAAGTAAAATTGATTTAGGAGGAAAAATAATTGTTATATCATTATCGATTCCGGTAATAGGAAGTTCATTGGAACAATTATTATCTTTATTACCTTCATAATTATTTTTACAAATAAAATATTTGCTACAGAAGAGGTAATAATGGATCAAAAATCCAGTTTAGGTATTAATGATTTTATATCTAAATCACAAGAATATACAAATGATATTTTCAGTGACACTAATCTTAATAATATATTTGATTCAATGTTAAAAGGACAAATTGATAACGATTTTATTTTTGATGGTATATTTAAAACTATAAAAAAACAATTAACTGAAACTACATCACTTATGATAAAAATTATAATTGTTGTAATAATTCACAGCATAATAAAAAGTATAACTGAAAATTTAGGAAATGATTCAACTGGTAAAATTGTATATTTTCTGCAATATGTGATAATTGCATCAATGATTTTAGAAAGTTTGACAAATGTTATTTCATTAACTAAAAATACAATTACAGATATTGTATCTTTTATGGAATTACTGATACCTTTACTTATTACTCTAATGCTTACTACAGGACAATTTGCTTTTGCTAATATTGTACAACCTATTTTAATTATTATGATGAATATAATTGGTGAATTTATAGATAAATTAATTATTCCCTTAGTAATGATAAGTATGACATTATCTATAGTTTCAAATTTTTCAAAAGAAGTATCAGTAGACAGGCTATCAAAATTTGTAAAGAAATCAGCAACATGGATATTAGCTATAATGTTGACCATTTTTGTTGGAACTCTTTCATTAGAAGGTACTTTAGGAAAATCGGTAGATAACCTAACTTCTAAGACAGCAAAGGCAATTGTTTCGGATTTTATTCCTGTTGTTGGTAAAATTGTCGGTGATACTGCAGAAACAATAATAGGATGTAGCAAAATATTAAAAAGTACATTGGGGATTTTAGGAGTAATAGTTGTTTTAGGAATAGTTATTGTACCAATAGTAAAAATAGCAATTTTATGGTTAGAATTTAAATTAACTGCATGTATATGTGAAATAGTTGCAGATGAAAAAATAGTAAAATTGATTGAACAGGTATCAGATTGTTATCAAATTTTACTAGGTATTCTTATAGCAGTTTCTGCAATGTTAATAATAGGAGTAACAATTGTTATAAAATCTACTGCATAAAGGAGAAGTATGGTTAGCTTTTTTATGAAAAATGCTCAAAGTATAATTGTAGCAATAATTTTTATTGTGATAATAGAAATGTTATTACCAGACGGAGCAAATAAGAAATATGTAAAAATAGTTTCAGGTATATATATTATTACAATAATTTTAAATCCGTTTTTAAAATTATTTAATAAAGAATTTGATTTTAATTTTATAGAAGAATTGGATAGTATAGAAACATCAAGTTCTATTAATATAAATATTAATGACTATTATATAAATAGCTTAAAAGATGCAATGAAAGCTGAACTAAAGGAAAAGGGATTTTCAATTCAGGAAATTGAAATAAAATTAAATAAAGATTATACAGAAATTGTTCAAATTACAGTAAAAGGAGCTTTAAGTAAAGAACATGAAGAAATTTTGAAATATTTATTAGAATGTTATGGTGTTGAAAATAATAAGGTTATATTTTTATAGGAGAATGATATGTTAAATAAATTAAAAAATATTTTTAAAAATGAAAATAAAAAAACTGAGAATTTAATATTTTTTTTAATAGTTTTAGTAATAACTTTAATTTTTATAAATAGAATTATGACAGAGGATGAAAATATTTCTAAACCAGAGAATAATTTTAAAGGGACAGAATTGGTTAAAACAACAGAAACTCAAGATGACTTAGAGGAGAGACTAGAGAACATTTTAAGTAAAATATCTGGAGTGGGTGAAGTTTCAGTATTAATAACATATTCTGAGAGTGGAAGTATTTTGCCTTTATATAATGAAACAACAAGTACTAGCAAAACAGAGGAGGAGGTTGAAGCTGGAAATACTAAAGTTACAGAAACTAATGAAAGCAAAAAAGAAATAATAGTAGATTCAGCTTCTGAGCCTATTACTCAAAAATCAACAAATCCTAAGATTGAAGGTGCAATTATAACAGCAAAAGGTGCGAATAATTCTAAAGTAAAAGAGAATATAATCTCAGCAGTGGAAGCTGCAACAGGACTAGCCACTCATAAAATACAAGTTTTTGAAATGAATTAATGCGGAGGTAAATATGAAAATAAGAGGTAAAATTAAAACAATAGTATTAACTTTTTTGGCAATATTTTTTATTGGTATTGGATTTTTTAATTTTAATGTTCAAAAAGACAGTTTTGATATTGCATATGATAATAATGAAAAAACAGGAGATGTAGAATTAGTCAGTTCAGAAGTTGCAGATAATTCAGAAAATTCATCAGAAGAAAATACTGTAGAAGAAAATGATTATTTTTCAGAATCAAGAATAGAGAGAGATACAAGATTTTCACAGATGCTTGAAACATATCAAAAGATGATAGATAGTAATCAAATATCATCTGATCAAAAAGGAATAGCAATAGGTGAAATAAAAAAAATAGAAGATCAAAAAAGTAGTATTTTAGTTGCAGAAAATCTAATAAAAAATAAAGGATTTGAGGATGTTATTATATTTATAAATGATGATTCAGTTAGTGTTATAATAAAATCCAATGTGTCATTGTTAAAAGAACAAGTTGCACAAATTCAAAATATTATTTCTAGAGAATTAAATGTAGATATAGAGAATATAAATATAACAAATAAATAAAAATATAATATAACATTATATAAAATTCAATTTAAATATAAGGAGATAAATGTGATATATTTAACAGGCATTTTAATTGTTTTACTAATCTTTACAAATGCTGTTACTGATGCTCCTAATGCAATAAGTACAGTAGTTGGAACAAGAGTATTGTCGTTTAGAAAGGCTGCATATATTAGTGCAGTTTTTAATTTTATAGGAATAATTTGTATGTGTTTTATAAATTTTTCTGTAGCTAACAATATGGCAACACTAATAAATTTTAATAATACATCAAATGGAATTATTTCAATATTTTCAAGTATAGTCAGTACAGTTCTTTTTGCACTTATTGCTTTAAAATTTGGAATACCTACTAGTGAAACACATAGTTTAGTAGCAGGTCTTGCAGGTGCATCTATTGCTTTAGGAAATTATGGTGGAATAAATTTAAATGAATGGTTAAAAATTTTAATTGGATTAATTTGGTCAATTATTTGTACATATATAATTTGTAAATTTTTTAATGTTCTACTTAGAAAAAATCTAAGTAGGATAGAAAATAAGAACATAAAATTATTTCAACTTTTTTCTTGTTTAATTTTATCTTTTATGCATGGAGCACAAGATGGGCTTAAATTTATAGGAATATTTGTTATATATTTTTCCGGTTTGAAAAATGTATCAATTTCTTGTAATATAAATCCGATAAATATTATTTGGATAATATTATTTGTTGCAAGTATAATGAGTATTGGTGTTGGAATAGGTGGTAGAAGTATTGTTGAAAATATAGGAAATAATATAACAAAATTATCTAATACAGATGCGGTTATAACAGATATAACAACAGGAGTAACTTTATTATTAGCAAGTATATTTGGAATACCAGTTAGTACATCTCATTGTAAAACTATTTCAATTATAAGTGTAGGAAAAAAAATTAATATTTCAAAAGTAAAAAATATACTGAAAGCATGGATTATAACTTTTCCAGTTTGTTTTATAATTAGCTATATAATAGCAAAATTTTACAATATATTTTTTATATACTAGGAAAATTTTCCAAAATCTCTAGTATATAAAAACTTCACTAATCCTAAATAAAGATAAATTTTTTACTTAAAATTGACACATATTAAGCAATATAATATAATTATACAAAATTCGGAAAAATAGAGGTAAAAATGGATATAAAAACAAAACTAATTAAAAATATAATTTTATTTGCTCTTATATTTTATTTAGTAGTTATTGATATACCTTATAAAGTAAATGCGAACATATTACATAGCCAAATTGAGGCTATTGATTGGTTATGTGATAAAGCAGATGAAAAATGGAATGAAGATGTAGATGGGGCATATGGATGTCAGTGTGTTGATTTAGTTTTAGCATATTATGATTATTTAGTAGGATATCATGAACATGGAAATGCTGTTGATTATGGTTCAAATTTATTACCAAATGGATGGATACGAATCTATGATTCTCCTTGTGCTGGAGATATAGTTGTATGGGGACCTAAAGCTAAAATGACAGATTCTTTATTTTCTACAGATTATGCAGATTCTATAAATGGTCATATAGGTATTATATGGAATGTTGTCGATGATAATACAATAAACACAATTGAGACAAATGTGGGAAAAAATACATATGCAGAATATTATGAAAGAAGTACTAGTGATGTATTGTGTTATATACGTCCAAATTTCAAATATGAACAGCCATTACCTACTCAATTTAGAGATGTAAAAGCTGGAATGTGGTATGTAGATGCAATAAAATTTGTATATGATAATGGAATTATAGTTGGATATGATAATAAAAAATTTGGACCTGATGATAAATTAACTAGAGGAATGATAGTAACAATACTTTATAGAATGGAAGGAAGTCCAAATAATGATGGAATTTCTAAATTTTCAGATGTTTCTAAAAATGAATATTATGCTAAGGCAGTAAAATGGGCTGTAAATAATGGAATAATACATGGATATGATGGAACTACAAAATTTGGACCAAATGATAATATAATTCGTCAAGATTTGTCAGTTATATTAAAAAATTATGCTGGTTATAATAAGAAAGATCTCAATTATTCTAATGTAGTTATAGGATTTAAAGATTATAATTTAATAGATAGTTATGCTTTATCTTCAATGCAATGGGCTATTGATAAGGGAGTAATTACAGGAAATGATGATGGGACATTGAATCCAAAAGGCAATGCAACAAGAGCAGAGACATCTGCTATGATTCAAAAGTATTGTTATAAAGTGGGAAAATAATTTGAATTATTTATTTTGTATTTTTTTCTATTGACTATATATTGTATATTTATATATAATATTAATGTTAATTATTTTAAAAGGTAAAAAAGTGGAAAAATAATTATAATTTTGATGTTGTGAGGTGGCGGAACTTTAATTCTTTTCCAACATGATTTTTGCCTTAGGAAGGAATGAGATTATTTATGGAAGATGATAATGTTATTTATCAAGAAACTGAACTTACAAGTAATATTTTAGGAAAAACGTTCTTTTGGATGTTTATGGGATTACTTGCAACTGGAATAATGGCATGGTTTACTTATACTTCAGATTATATTTTAGATTTAGATTTCAGATTACTTGCTATAATTGAAATTGCTGTAGTTTTAATTTTTTCTTTAGCATTTAGAAAATTGCCTGCAATAGTTGTTACTTTTTTATATTTTGTATATGCAATTTTAAATGGTGTTACTTTATCTGTTATTTTTTATGCATTTGATCTTAAATCTATCACTACTTTGTTTTTTGTAACTGCAAGTATGTTTGGTGTATTAGCTTATATAGGTGTAAAAACAAATAAAGACATAACTAAATTTGGTAATATTCTTTTTGTTGGATTAATGGCTGGAATAATTATATCATTATTAAATTTAATATTTAAAAATTCTATGGTAGATTTAGTTTTAGATTGGGTAATATTAGTATTGTTTTTAGGAATTACGGTTTATGATGTAAATAAAATAAAAAATCTAAGTGAAATGCAAATAATGGAACCAGATAAATTATACATTTATGGAGCTATGGAAATATATTTGGATTTTATAAATATATTTATTAGATTATTATCTTTATTTGCTAAAAGAAATGATTAAAGAAGAGCGATGGATAAAAATTTTCCATCGCTTTTGTTATTTCAAGTTTTTTATAATATAAATCTAAAAAATATGAATGGATTTTTTATAATTTGTTGAAAAAGTAAAATGTTTATGATAAAATTATTTTGATTTAAATATTGGATAAACAAAAGAATAAAACATAAATTACGTAAGATAGCAAATATAATTATTTAAGGAGTTTTATTATGGATATGAAACATCTAGATAAGAAGGCTTTATCTGAAGTTTATGCATATTTGAATTTTGTTGGACCAAGATATTTAAAGAAAATTCCTAATGATTTAATCCAACTAATAAGAAATAAAATGGATAAAAGATATTATTATCATTTACCTATAATAGATATGATTGCTTTAGATACTTTAAAAAGGGAGTCAAAAGTAATAATTGCTTATATAGAATGTAAATATATAATTTCATCCAAAACTGTTATAGGATCTATCATAAATCAATAAAAATATTATTGATTTTTATTATATATTAATATTATAATATTTTTATGATTTTAATTTGTGCGGATTTTAAAATTTTTTATATAAGTTATACCGTACATATTTTATACAAAATAATGTATTGTGAGGAGAAAAAATTGGATACAATAGAAAAAAACAGAAAAAAGAGAAGAAAAAAAATAAAAAATAATACTGAACATAGAAATATAAATATCAAAAATTTTTTTTCAGTATTTTTTTTATTGGGTAGTATAGGAATTTTTATACTATTAACTTTATTATATGGACCATGGAGTGGATTTAGAGATTGGCTAGTTACTACAGCTATGACAACTATGACACATCAATATTTTGCTACTTGGTTTTATGATGATGATGTTATTGAATACATATTAGCGAATAATAAAGTTCATGAGATAAATGAAGATACAAATATTGATTTAATTAAAGTAGAAGATGATGAAAATTTTGAAGTTCCTACCACTTTTGCAAATCAGTATGAGGAACAAATTCTTAAAAGAGAAAGCAATAATAATGATTATAAAATAATTGAGATTGAAGGTGATGGCTATGACGGTTATTTAGTTGCAGTTTATAATCCAAAAAGAATAAAAACTGCTGTAACTAAATATTTGGGAACATCTGGCCAATATCTTACAAAAATTGCTGAGGAAAATGAAGCCTTAGTTGCTATAAATGCTGGCGGATTTGATGATGCAAATTATGAAGGAACAGGTGGATCTCCATTAGGTATAACTATTTCAAATGGTGAGGTTGTTTGTAGAAGAGAATATTATGGTTCAGGAGGACTTATAGGATTTACAAATGATAATAAGTTAGTATGTACAAGTTGTTCTGAAGATAAAATTTCAGAATATGGCATAAGAGATGCAGTTACATTCGGACCTTTTTTAATTGTTAATGGTGAACCTGCACAAGTATCTGGAAATGGAGGATGGGGTACTGCTCCACGAACTGCAATAGGTCAAAGGAAAGATGGAATAGTATTATTTTTAGTAATAAATGGTAGAAATGGAACAAAACTAGGTGCAACTATGAAGGATGTTATAGGAATAATGCAAAATTATGGTGCCTATAATGCGTGTAATCTAGATGGAGGAACATCTACTGCTTTGGTTGTAAATAATACTATTGTTAATGATCCAATAGATAGTAAGGGAAACCATAGAACAAGACCAATATCAACATCATTTATTTTAACAAAAGATTCTTCTGATGATGGCGATCATTCTGTGGTACAAGATAAATTTGAAAAATAAAGGATTTGAGGAAATGTCTAGTTATGAAGAAACAATTCTAAAAAAAGACATTAATAAATTTTTCAGTAAGAATAATATAATTTTTATATATACTATTTTAGTAGCTATTACTTTAATAATTGTAATAGCTGCTATTTTGGCGTTTTATTATAACTTAAAAAATAGAGAAGTTTTACTAAATAATGTATTTATTAAAGGAATTGATGTTTCTGGATTATCACGAAAAGATGCGATAGATAAAGTTCAAGAACAAATTGATAAAAAAATGAGTAATCATATTGTATTAAAATATAATAATTATCAGTTTTATGTAGAGCCTGAACAGATTGATGCTAGTTTTGACATAGAATCAGCTGTAGATTATGCTTTAAATATTGCTAAAACTGATAGTATTATACATAATGGGAAGACTTATTTAAATGTGTTATCTCAAGGAGTAAATATAGAACCCAAATTTAATTATGATGAAGAAGCACTAAAATTTTTTCTTCGTGGAATACAAGATGAACTTCCAGATCAACTTGAACAAAGCAGTTATTATATAGATGATAATACTTTGATAATAACTGCGGGAAAAAATGGAGCAGTTATATATATAGATAAACTGGCTGATATAATTATAAAGGAAATTAATGATTTAAATTTTGAAAATAGTATTTATGAAATACCTACATATACTGTATATCCTGAAAAAATAAATGTACAGGCTATACATGATGATATTTATCAAGAAATGAAAAATGCATATTTCACTACTAATCCATACATGTTTTTTGTAGAAAAAGAAGGAATTGATTTCAATACGAAGGAATTAGAAGATTACATAAATTCAAATCCCAATGAATATGAATATAGAGTTTCACTTACTATTACTGAACCAGAAATTACTACTGAAGATATTGGAATAGAAGCTTTTCCTGACTTATTGGCTACATATTCAACTAAATATGTTAATAATGCAAATAGAACTACAAATTTAAGAATAGCTGCAAAAAAAATAAATTCTAAAGTTGTTATGCCTGGAGAAATATTTTCTTTTAATAAGGTTGTAGGGCAAAGAACAGAAGAAGCTGGATATAAAAATGCTGCTATATTTGTAAATGGTGAAGTAGAAGATGGATTAGCTGGAGGAATTTGTCAGATTTCTACTACTCTATACAATGCTGTAAATTTAGCTGATTTAAATGTTACAGAAAGAAGAAATCATTCATTATTAGCTTCATATGCTCAACCGGGAAGAGATGCTACAGTTGTTTGGGGATCTAGTGACTTAAAATTTGAAAATACTAGAGATTATCCTGTTAAACTTATATTTACAGTATCAGATGGAATCGCAAAATGTTCTGTTTATGGACTAAAAAGAGAGAACGATTATGATGTATCTTTAGAAACAGTTACTATAAAGAAAACATCAGAAACAATGATTGTTGATGCTTATAAAGTTTATAAAAGAAATGGCGTAGTAATAAAAAAAGAAAAACTTCATAGAGATACATATAAAATTTAGATACATATTATTGAATTAATAATAGAAGGGATTTTACATGAGAATTAGAAGAAAAAAATGGGCTAAATCAGAATTAGAGAATGCAAAATTTTATATAGATAATCCTGAAATATACATAAATACATGGAATGAAAAGTTTAAAAATAAAAATCCTTTACATATTGAATTAGGATGTGGTAAAGGATTATTCATTGCTAATTTGGCTAGAAAACATCAAAATATAAATTATATTGCTATAGATATGATAGAAGCTATGTTAGGGCTTTCAAAAAGAAATATTGAAAAATGTTATGATGGAATGAATTATGATAATATTTTTCTTATAAGAGCAAATGTAGAGAGGATTTTTGATGTATTTGGCGAAAAAGATAAAGTAGAGAGAATTTATATTAATTTTTGTAATCCTTGGCCAAAGGAAAAACATAAAAAAAGAAGATTAACTCATCCACGTCAATTAGAAAACTATAAAAAAATATTGAATAATAATGGAGAAATTTATTTTAAAACTGATGATGATGAATTATTTAATGACAGTATAGAGTATTTTAAACAAACAGGTTTTGATATTGTTAGTACTACAAATGACTTACATAGCAATATGATATTTGAAGAAAATATAATTACAGAACATGAAAAAATGTTTTTAGAACAAGGAATTAAAATTAAAGCAAGTATAGTAAAAAAAATTTAATCTTAAGTTTATTTTAAGACTTCAAATATATAATTCTAGTAAATAAAAAAAAGGGGGAAAGGGTTTTGATTAAGTTAGAAAATGTTAGCAAGAAATATGGCGAATTTTATGCAGTAAAAAAACTTAATTTAGAAATTAATGAAGGTGAAATTGTTGGCTTTTTAGGACGTAATGGAGCTGGAAAATCTACAACAATGAATATGATTACTGGATTTATTGAGCCTACTGAAGGAACAATAACAATAGGAGGATTTGATATAGATTTAAAACCAAAAAAAGCAAAAGCACTAATAGGCTATATGCCAGAGGGTGTTCCTCTTTATACAGAATTAACTGTTAAAGAATTTGTATCATATATGGCAGATTTAAAACTTATAAAAAAATCAGAAAGGAAATCAGCAATTAATAAAGCTATCACAGAAACAGGATTAGAAAAAGTACAAAATAAATTAATTAGGAACTTATCAAGAGGATATAAACAAAGAGTTAGTTTAGCTGGTGCAATTGTAGGTGAGCCAAAAATATTAATTTTAGATGAACCTACTGTCGGATTAGATCCAGAACAAGTTATAGAAATTAGAGAATTAATTAAGTCTTTTAGAAAAAATCATACTGTAATTTTAAGTTCACATATTTTATCAGAAGTTAGTCAAATATGTGAAAAAGTTATTATAATAGATAAAGGAGAAATTCTAGTTGTTGATACTCCAGAAAATCTTGAAAATGATGCTAATAAAGATGAAGATGTACAAATTCAAATTATAGTAGAAGATACTGAAAATACTTTTGAAACTTTAAAAGATAAGATTTCAGATATAAAAGAAATAGTTTTGCAAGAAGAACTTGATGATGGTTCAAAAAAATATTCTATTTTAGTAAATGGAAATAAAGATATAAGAAAAGAAATTTCTTTAGAATGTTCAAAATCTAATATAATAATATTAGAAATGAAAAAAGAAGAGAAGACTCTAGAAGATGCATTTATTAAATTAGTAGATAAACGTCCAGAAATTACTCAAAAAGAGCGTGAAGAGATTGATAAAGAAATGGAACTTAATGATTTAAGAAATGAAGCTAGATTAAAAAAAGAAGAAAAAATTAAACAAAAAGAATTGAAAAAAAATAAAACAAATGAAGAAAGTAATAAAATAGAAGAAGTAGATGAAAATAACAATCAAGATGTAAGTGATAACAAAGAAGAGAGTAATACTGAAAACAGTGATAACAAAGAGAAATCTGATAATGAAAAAGATGAAGATAAAGGAGGCGAAAATAAATAATGTTTGCGGTAATAAAAAAAGAATTAAAAAGTTATTTATTAACACCATTAGGATATATTTTTATAGGAATATTTCTATTTATGTTTAGTTTATTTTTCTATTTAGATATATTTGCTTCTAATATTATTAATTTTGAGTATTTATTTTATAATGGAGCAACAATATTAACCTTTGTTGTTCCTGTATTAACAATGAGAATGTTTTCTGATGAAAGGAAAACTGGTACTGAACAACTTATATTAACTTCACCAAGAAGCTTAGTTTCAATAGTTTTAGGTAAATTTTTAACTGCAATGATTATTATGGTTATTACAGAATTATTTACATTAGTTTATTTTGCTATTTTGAAGCATTTTGGTAATCCATCTATAAAAGTTGCAATTACAACAATGGTGGGATTTTTGTTGCTAAGCTCAGCATATATTTCATTTGGAATGTTTGCATCTAGTATAACAGAAAGTCAAATCATATCTTTTATATTATCAGTAGGTGTATTTATTACAATGTGGTTTTTACCTAATATTCTTCCTATATTTGCTCCTTTTTCATTGATTAATAAATTTGATAATTTTCCAGAGGGAGTAATATCTATTTCTGAAATAATTACTTTTGCTTCTTTTTCATTATTATTTATAATACTAACTATAATAATGTTACAAAGTAGAAAAAGTGCAAATAGATAGAAAGGAGAATTATAATGAAAAAGAAAATTACAGAAACAATTTCAATAAAATTAAGAAAAAGTCTTTTAACTAGTAGAGCAAAAACAGTTTTACTTTCAGCAATTTTGGTTATAGCTTTTCTTACTCTTAATCTATGGCTAGATACAAAGGATTTACCTAAATATGATATAACTGAAAACAAATTATTTTCTTTATCAGATGAATCAAAAAAAGAAATGCAAAATCTTGATAAAGATGTTAATATTTTAGTATATGGTTATGATGAGAATTCTTCAGTTGTTGATTTATTAAAACAATATAGTAATTCTAATGGAAAGATACAATATAGAATATTATCTCAAGAATCAGATGCAGATAAAATAAAAAAATATAATTTAGAAACTGGAAATCAAGCTTTAATTGTTGAAACACAAGATAATTTTAAAATTTTATATTCATCAGATTTTTCGAGTTATGATTATACAACATATCAACCAATAGATTTAACAGAGAATTCTATTACAAATGCAATATTAAATTTAACTGTGGCAAAAAAACCTAAGGTTTATATATTAACAGGTCACAAAGAATTTGCTGTTGAACAATATTTAACTACTTTACTTTCATATTTAGAAAATGAAGTTTTTGAATATTCTACACTAAATTTAGTTACTGCTGGTTCTGTACCTGAAGATTGTGATTTAATAGCAGTATTTTCTCCACAAGCTGATTTGTTAGAAGCAGAGGCTAATATTTTACAAAATTATATAAATAATGGTGGAAATATGATATTTACTTTTGATTTTGTAAGCGAAGAAAGTTCTAATATTCCAAATTGGCAAAAAATTCTTGATTTATATGGCTTAACGGTTGAAAATGGTTTAGTATATGAAACAGATAATAATTCTGTAGTTTCAATAGGAAACTCTTCAACTGATTCACAAGCATCACCTTTGATATTTTTACCACAGGTTCAAAATTCAGAAATTACATCTGAAATAGTTTCTGATGGAGGAGCTTTGTTACTTGAAATGCCAAGAAGAATAGTAACAGTTGATGAAACAAAACAGGAAGAACTAAAAGTAAGTTATCAGGAGTTATTAAAGTCTTCAGATAATTCGTTCTTTATAACTGATTTTGGAACAGATGTTATTTCAAATATTGAAAATCAAACTCCAGGAAGTTCAATAATTTCTTTAAAGGCTACTAAAACTATAGATGATACAAAAAATTCACAAGCAATTGTTATAGCTAATGGAACTTTTATAACAAATATTGAAAGTTTAGTTGCTAAAGGATATAGTCAGGTAAATATCTATAATAATGCTGATTTCTTTATAAATTGTGTTGCAAATTTAACTAACAGACAAGATACAATCACAATTAGAAAAGAAACAAGCTCTGCAACATTTACACCAACCAAAAATGAAAATACAATAGTTTTAATAATTGCATTTTCAATGCCACTTATTATAATTGCTATTGGAATAATTGTTGGAAATTATAGAAAACATAAAAGATAGATAATAATAAAGAAATAAGTCAGTACATTTTGTACTGATTTATTTCTTTATATTATTTGTAATATAATTATAACAAGAATGTAATTGTATTACAAAATACGCTATGATACAATTTTATTGATGAAATATTTACTAATGAAAAAAAGTGTAGCAAAATTTGATAACAGATTACATTCAATCAAATCCTATTGTATTTTTGTTAAAAGTATGCTATATTATTAAAGATACTTAAAATATGGAGGATATAGAAATGTTAAGTGGAATAGAAGTCTTATGTCATAGTAGTATAAGATTCGCAAAAGAAAAAATTATTTATATTGATCCATTTAAAATTACTGAAGATTACAATGATGCTGATATTATTTTTTGCACTCATTCACATTATGATCATTTTTCTGAAGAAGATATAAAAAAAGTAAAGAAAGATTCTACAATTATAGTAATACCTTCAGATTGTCTAAGTAAAACAAGGGAATTTGGTTTTAGTGATAAAAATATTGTAGTAGTTGAACCTAATAATAAATATACTATTTTAGGAATTTCTGTTGAAACTGTTCCAGCATATAATTTGGAAAAAGAATTTCATAAATTAGAAAATAAATGGGTAGGATATATTCTGGAGATAAATGATATAACATATTATATTTCTGGAGATACAGATTTAATACCAGAAATAAAATCAGTTAATTGTGATGTAGCTTTTCTTCCAGTAGGTGGTACATATACAATGACAGCTAAAGAAGCTGCAAAACTAGCAAATATAATCGAACCTCAAATTGCTATACCAGTTCATTATGGTACAATTGTTGGAAGTAAAGATGATGCTAAAATTTTCATAGATTCTTTAAATGAAAATATAGAAGGTGTAGTATTAATTAAAGAATAATTGAATAAAATAATATTAATATAGAAAAAATAACTATGAGGTAATTATGGTTATTTTTTTTATTTTAATTTTAATTGGATTTTTCATGTTAAGCTATGGAGCAAATATATTAATTGAAGGCTCTAGTTTAATAGGTAAAAGATTTGGAATACCAGAAATTATAATTGGTCTTACTATAATTTCAATAGGAACGAGTTTGCCTGAATTTATTATTACTTTAACGTCGGCTGTAAGTGGAAGTTCAGATATTTCAATTGGAAATATTGTAGGAAGTTGTATATGTAATTTATTATTAGTTTTAGGAGCTACTGCAACAATAAAAAAAATTCCTATAGATGAATCTGTAATAAAAATATCCTTGCCAATTTCGTATTTATCTATAATATTATTATTTTTTTTTGGAAATATTGAAAATAAAATTTCAAAATCAGAAGGAATATTATTAATTTTATTCTCATTAATATTTTTACTGGTTTTATGGAATATTTCTAAAAATAATGGTGGAAAATATAAGATAGAAAATAAAGAAGATTTTAAACTTAGTAAAAATATTTTTAAAATAATATTGGGTATTTTTTTATTAAAATATGGTGGGGATTTTGTTGTAGATAATTCGGTTAATATTGCAAAATTATTAAATATAAGTGAAACATTTATAGGCTTAACAGTTTTATCAATAGGAACAAGTTTACCAGAATTAGTTACAAGTATAATTGCTTCAAAAAAAGGTGAAACTGATTTAATTTTAGGTAATGTTTTTGGATCTAATATTTTTAATATTTTGCTAATCTTAGGTTCAACATCAATTATTAAACCTATAAATTATTCTAAAGAATTTAATTATTCATTAATAATATTATTGATGATAACATTTTTTATATGGTTTTTAAATTTTTGGCATGAAAGAAAAACTATTACAAAATATGAAGGTAAAATATTATTGCTCATGTATTTAGCATATTTAACAAATTTAATTGTATATTAAAAATACGAGTAAAAAGTATTACTCGTATTTTTATATAGGAAAAATTTATAATATAAAAAAGTCCTCTATTGTTATTTAACATATATTGTTTTGTAATTTGTATAAATAACCTTTCCAGGTTTAGCTCCACTTGGCTTTTTAATATATTTAACTAAGCAATAATCAACTGGAGTATTAGAAGAATTAGAAGCTTTACTGTATTTACATGCAATTTTTGCACATTCATATAGAGTTTCTGGGTCAACAGTTTTATTTTCATTATTTTTTAAAATTACATGACTACCATGAACTGTTTGTGTATGAAACCAATAATCTTTTTTGCTGGCAAATTTAAGAGTTAAATAATCATTTTGTATATTATTTTTTCCAACATATACTTTAAAACCATTGATTTCAAAAACTCTAAAATTATGTTCTGCATTCATTGCAAGTTTTTGATTTTTATTAGGAACTTGTTGTTGAGAAAGTTTCTTTTTTATATTTAGTGTTTCTGATATTTCTTCATATATTTCAGATAAGTCATATAAATTTGTTGCATTTTCTAAAGAGAAAACAATGCTTTCTATATAATCAATTTCTTTAACTGCGTCTTTTTTTTGAATACTAACAATTTCTAATGTATTTTTTAATTTGTTATATTTTTTGAAATATTTTTCGACATTTTTGTGAATGCTGATTGTATTATCCAATGGTATGGTTATTTTAGAGTTATTGTCATAATAATTTTCTACTGTTAGTTCTTTCAATTTACTATCATTTTTTACTTTATATAGGTTAGCGGTTAATAGTTCACCATATAATTTGTAGATTTCCATATTATTACATGAATCTATTTTTTTGTTTATATTTTCCAATTTTTTATACAATTTTTTAAGATTAGCTAAAATGAGTTTTAAAAGATTGTTTCTATAATTAGTAAAATTAGATTCTTCTTCTTTTTTATAATAATATTCGTCTATAAAAGTATTAATTTTTTTCCCATCTATATTATCTTTTTGAGAAAAAATTGTATAATCTTTATTATATTTATCAATACTAAATTCAGATGAATTATTTGAAATAATAGAATTTATCAATTTCTTAAAATAATTGTATAACTTTTCTAAATCATTTTCATTATAATTATAATTATCAATATTAAGTAATTCTATAGCTTTAGATACAATTGGAGCACTAAATCCAATGAATAAAGATGGAAATTTACTTATTATAGAATTATTTTCATCTGAGTAAAATATTTCCAAAAAATTTGAAAAATTGCTTATATTTATAAAACTTGTTTTTAATATAGGAGTAAATTTAAAATTATGAGCAGGGAGGAAAGAATCAAAATGTTTAATACTATCTATAATAATATCATTATGATTAGTTAGAACAATATTACTTTGTCTACTCATGATTTGTAGATATAATTTCCTAATTACTAAATCATTCATTTCGTTATAACATTCAAATTTAATTTGAACAGTTCTTTCTAAATCCATATTTGATATATCAATTATTTTTGCACCTATTAAGTATTTTCTAAGTAGCATGCAGAAATTTAAAGCGTTTTGTGGATTAGGTTTTTGATGTACTGTTAGATTGATTCTACAGTTTTCTGGATTAGAAGAAAGCAATAATAAATAATTTGAACCATTATTATATAAACTTAATATAATTTCATTTTTATTAGGTTGCCAAACTTTATTTACTTTGGCATTTATAACTAAATTTTTCAATTCTGAAATAATACTTTTTGTTACAAAACCGTCAAAAGCCATACATATCCTCCTTTTAATATAAACAATATATAGCTATAGAATAAAAATGTCAATAATATAATTTCTCAAAGATACCATATTTTATACAGTATAAATAGATATTAAAAAACAATACTAATAATGTAGAAAAAAACTACAATTTTTTAGGGAGGAAAAATAATGAGTAAGAAATTTTTAACAACTGGAATCATTGCAATGTTATTATTATTTTTCAGTACAGCTTTTTGTTTCGCATCAGAAAATTCTAATAATTCAGGCTCAAATAATGTAGATTTAGGAAATGAATTAACAAAATCAATGAATAAGGTAGAGAAAAAAGCAAGTGATATGACAGATAATATAAAAGGAGATAGTAAAGATAATATGAATAATGCTGTTGGAGGAATGGACAATAAAATAAAATCAGATTATGATGCTACCAGAACATCTGTTGATACTACGTTAGAAGATACTACTGGAATGAATGGGACTACATGGATATGGATAATTTTAGCTGTTATTGGAATAGTAATTTTAGCCACAGTATGGTTTTATGCAATGCAGAATTCTAATAATGATTAGAAAAAATAGACTGCTTGAAAAGCAGTCTATTTTAAATATTATTTAAAAATTATTTTCTTAATCTAATTAGAATTGCAATAGCAAATAAAATAATTAAAACTCCAACAGAAATCAGAATTATACTTAATGTATTATTAAGGTTTAAATTTGCTTCATAAGAAGTTGATGCTGGAGATACACTTGTAACAGTTGTAGAAGAATTTGAAGAAACATTTTCTAAATTTGACGTTGTTTCATCTGATTCTAAATCAGAAATGTCGTTATCAGTATTTGTATTTTCATTATTTTCTTCACTTTCTTCACTTTCTTCATTTTCTTCATCTAATTCTTCATCTGAATTTTCATCTTCTTCTTCTGTAGAATCTTCTTCATTTTCTTCTGAATTAGTTTCGTTTGAGGAATTTCTAGATGTATTATTAGAAGAATCTGTATTAGTAGATCTAGCAAAAGATAAATTAAAACTAGATAATATTAAAATTATTATAAAAAATAAACTTAGTAGTTTTCGCATGATTTCCTCCTATGTATTTTTAAAATAAAATCTAATAATATGATACACATAATATAATTAAAAGTCAATAATTAAATGGTGTAATAATTGATTAACATTAAGGACAAAAGCGGATATAATTAAATTTTAAAATATGCATCTTAGTTAGTCTCAAAAAAATGTATAGCTATTTTTTGTGGAATGTTTTTGTTGTATAAAATTCGAAGGATTTTTCTATAATATAAAAAATAATTGACTTTAGTATTTAGCTGTAATTTAAGAAAATAGAACGTTTGAAATATTCTAATTGTGTAAATTAAGTGATTTTTTCCAAATAACTATTGAATTTTTATTTATGTTATAGTATACTTTAAACTAGTATTTTAAAAGGTACAATTTGTCAAATATTCAAAAGTTTAATGTATAAAATTAACTTACATATTTAGAATATTAATTATAAACAAAATTAAATTACACAGTGTTTAAATATATAAGGAGATGTAATAATGAAAGTGAACGAAGTTGAATTACTTGATGTTAGTTTGTCTGACAGTAATGATCAATATCAGTCTCACCAAGAAGAAGAGAATAGAGAAGTGACTATTAAAAAGTATAATAATTTAAAGTTATTAAAAAAAGAAATGAAAAGTTTTAAAAAATTTGATTTATTTATAAAAAGAATAATAGATATTGTTGGTTCCATTGTTGGAATTATCTTGTTAATACCTTTAACAATTATTGTTGCTATTGCAAATGCTTTATCTAAATCAGATAATGGACCTATATTTTATCTTCAAGAAAGATTAGGAAAAAATGGTAAAAAATTTAAAATGTTCAAATATAGAACAATGGTAGTAGATGCTGAAGATAAAATAAATGAAATAATAAAAAATGATGAGGAATTAAAAAAAGAGTGGGAAGATTCAAGAAAATTAAAGAATGATCCAAGAATAACAAAAATTGGTAAAATTTTAAGAAAAACAAGTTTAGATGAGTTTCCTCAATTTATTAATGTATTGATTGGAAATATGAGTTTAGTAGGTCCAAGAGCTGTGGTTGATGATGAGATTGAAAAGTTTGGTAAACAAAAAGATAAAGTGTTGTCAGTAAAACCTGGAATAACTGGAAATTGGGCTGTTAATGGTAGATCGGATACAACATATGAAGAAAGAGTGGCTTTAGAAGCTGAATATGTTGATAAATTTTCAATCTGGTTTGATATTAAAATATTGCTTAAAACATTTTCTGCAGTATTAAAGAAAGAAGGAGCTGTTTAATGAATGTAGAAATTATATGTCCATTATACAATGCTGAAAAATATTTAAAAAATTTAGACAGTTCTCTAAAAAAACAAAAAAATGTAAATATTAGTAAAATAAGTTATATTCTTACAGAGTCAAAAGATAATACAAAAAATATATTAGACTCAATAACTAAAGAATATAGTGTTGTTCAACCCGAAGAATTTTCACATAGTTTAACTAGAGAAACTGTAGCATTAAAAAGTAATTCAGATATTATAGTTTTTATTACACAAGATATAGAAATAAGAACAGAGGATTGGTTGGAAAAACTAATTCTTCCTATAATTTCAAGAGAAAGCGAAGCAAGCTTTAGTAGACAATTAACAAAATATGATAATATTGAAAAATATATTAGGGAAAAAAATTATCCTAATAATTCATATATTATTTCAAAAAATGATATTGAAAAAATGGGATTAAGAGCATTTTTCTTTTCAGATGCATCTTCTGCGATAAGAACTGATATTTTTAAAAAATTAAATGGATATGATGGTAAAAGATTACCAACAAATGAAGATCAGTATATAGCATATAAATTATTAATGAATAATTACAAAATAAAATATTGTTCTGATTCAGTTGTATATCATTCTCATAAATTTTCTCTTAAGGAATTATATAAGAGATATTATGCTACTGGTGTGTTTTATAAACAAGAAAATTATATAGATAAGTTTGGAACTACGAAAACAGGTGGTTCTCTTGCTTTATACATATTGAAAAGAGCAATTCAAGACAAAAATTGGAAAGTTTTAATTAGATTTTTGCCTGATATGGGAGTAAGATTTATTGGAATGAAAATGGGGAAGTGTAATGGAAGAAAATAACGAATTAATAACAATAATTGTCCCTGTATATAATGTTGAAAAATATTTATGTAAATGTATAGATTCTGTTTTAATTCAAACCTATAAAAATTTCGAATTAGTGATTATAGATGATGGTTCAACAGACAATTCTGGTAATATATGTGATACATATAAAAACAAAGATAATCGAATTCGAGTTATTCATAAGGAAAATGGTGGTTTATCAGATGCTAGAAATTTTGGAATAGAAAATGCACATGGTAAATATATAACATTTATTGATTCTGACGATTATTTGAAAAATACATATATTGAATATTTATATAAATTAATAAAAGAATTTAATACAGATATTTCTATTTGCGCTTATACTGTTTTTACAGATACAGGTAAATGTATCGATTATGGTAAAGGATATAAAAGAGAGAAGTTAGATAAAATAGAAACTTTTAAGAGAATGTTAAATGAAGAGGGGTTTTCTGTATCTTCATGTGCTAAATTATATAAAACTACATTATTTAATGATATTCGTTATCCAAAAGGAAAACTATGTGAAGATAATGGCACGACATATAAACTAATTGATAAAGTTGACCAAATTGCATATGGAAATGAATCACAATATTATTATTTAAAAAGAAAACGGATCAATTATGTTAGGGTCTTTTAATTTAAATAAAATGGATATGATTTATTTAACAGATGAAATGTGTGATTATTTAGATGAAAAATATAGTACATTAAAAGAGGTTACACTTAGAAGAAGAATATATTCTAGATTTAATATATTACGACAAATAATCAATTCTAATTTCGATGGTAAAGATGAAATTGAAACATCAATTATAAAATATATAAAAGATTATAAAAAATTTATTTTGAAAAACGAAAATTTTCCAATGCGTGATAAAATAGCATTGATTTCACTATTGATTGGGAAAAACTTCTTTAAACTGGCTTGGAAAATTTATGAAACAATAAAGTATTAGAGGTTATAGGAGAATAAATGGAAATATTATTTATTTTTGTATTTATTATTTTTTTTATAGTAAATACAATTACATATAAAAAAATTTTAAACTTTGTAAATATTATTAACTGTATATGGACATTTTTTTCAGTAATTTCTATGTTTGGATTATTTGGCATGTATGTTCCAGAAAATGAAACTTATTTTTATATATTGATATTTTGGTCGATATTTCAATTATTTTGTTTAGTTTTTTTTCATTCAAAAAATCCTAAAAATTTAATAAAAAATACTAGTTTAAATTGGGATATACTAAAATATGTTATGATTTTTTGTATATTGTTTTTAGGTGTATTTGCTATTAAGGGATTATTATTGTTTATAATAGAAAAAGATTTTTCTGCAATAAAAGATGCAAATTCTAATTCAGAACTTTTTAGTAATAAAATTTCTATGTTACAAAATATTTTAATAATTCCTTTAGGAAGTGCAATTGGAATTTATTCGATTATAGAATATGTAGAAAATAGCAAAGTGAGATTTACATTATTTTTATATTTTATATTTATAGTGGAGATATTATTTTTAACAGGTGGAAGATATTATATTTTTGTTACACTAGTTATTATTATATTATCTTTATTAAATAAATATAGGAATAATATACTTTTAATTATACAGAAAAATAAAGAATTAGTAATAATAATGAGTATTATTTTTTTATTAATAATTATTATTACCTTACAAAGAAATTTAAATAAACAAGGTTTAATATTTAATATATATGCTTATTTCGCAGGAAGTATACATTTATTAGGTGAGTATTTAAGAAATCCAAATATATATTTTCTTAATTCTAATGATATTTTATATGGTCAAGTATTGATTAGTGGATTTTTTTATCCAATTACGTTTATATTAAGATTATGTGGTATTGATATTAAGGCAGGAGTATATATTTTAAAAGAAGTTACTAACCAATTTATACAAATATCATCATATGGTATAACAATTAATAATGGTGTAACTTGTATATATGCAGCATTAAGGGACTTCGGTAAAGCTGGTTTGATTATATATCCAATTATATTAGCTTTCTTTGGAATTGACTTTTATAAAAAAGAAGAAAAATCTAATAATATATATTATAAGGCTATGTATTATTATTATATTTGTTGCTTAATATTCTGCATTTTGGAATTCACTTTTGCACTACCATCAACCATATTTACTTTTATATTTTTTAGACTTTTAGTTATAGTTAGTAGTAGGAGAAAAGTTAATGAAAAAAAATTTAATAATTGCTAATACATATTTCCAATTAATAACAGCAATTAATCTTTGTATTAATGAATTAAAAAATGATGTTAATGATATTATTTTAACTGATAGATCAATTAACATGGAAGAAGTAATGAAAAAATTAAAAAAATATAATATATTTCATAATATTTTTTTTGTTAAATCGAAAGATATATGTACTAATAAAAATAAAATAAAAAAATATTTAATTTATTTATTTAATAGAAAAAAAATAATTGGAGATATAATAAAAGAAGAATATGATTATTTAGCTTTTTTTAATTATGATTTGTTAACATATTCTATTTTTGACGAGATGGTAAAAATAAATTCAAATGCAAAATGTATAAGATATGAAGAGGGATTTAATATTTATTTGTCAAAAATAGAAAATAATAAAATAAATTCTTTTTTAAGAACTGTATTACATAGAAAAAGCTTATATAAATCAACTGATTTTTTATATTTATATAATCCAGATTTGTTGTGTTATAAGCCTGGTTATGAAGTAAAGGAAATTTCAAAATTAGATAAAAATAATTTACAATTAAAACAAGTTTATAATGATATTTTTAATTATAATGATAAAGAAGAAATTAAGCAAAAATATATATTTTTAGAGGAATCATTTTATTGTGATAACTATCCTATTAATGATTTAGATTTAGTTTTAAAAATAGCAAATATTGTTGGAAATGATAATTTATTAGTAAAGTTACATCCTAGAAATAATTTTGATAGATTTAAAAAGTATGGAATTAAGTCTAATAATGCTATTGGAATTCCTTGGGAAGTTATACAGATGAATAATGATTTTTCTAATAAAGTTTTTATTACGATTTCATCAGGAAGTATTCTTGCATCTAAACTTTACTTTAATGATAAAATAAAAACATATTTACTTTTTAATTGCACAGATAATATGTCCAATATGGTAAATGATGATTATTATAAATATTTGGAAAAAATTAATAATAAATTTGGATTAGATAATTTTATAATACCAAAAGATGAAAAAGAATTTCTAGAAAGATTGAGGAATGAATAGAATATGGAAAACATTAAGAAAAAAATAGCCATGTTACCTAAGCCATTAATAGCTTCGATAGTTTATATGTTTGTGGTTTTTTTTCAAAATGGTGTGAATTTAATTACTACGCCAATTTTTAGTAGAATTTTATCAACAGATGATTATGGTCTTGTAAGCACTTATCAATCTTGGTACAATATATTAACGATTTTTATAACTTTAAATTTATTTGCAGGTGTATTTAACAATGCTTTAATAGATTATAAAGATAAAAGAGAAAAAATGACCTCTTCATTTTTATCTATTAGTATATTTATTACAATAATTACTTATATTATATATATTATTTTTAGTAAACAAGTTTGTAATTTATTAGGTTTGTCAAATGCTTTAATGAATTTTATGTTTTTAAATTTCCTTACTTATCCTGCATGGGGATTTTTCTTAGCAAGAGAGAAATTTGATTATAAATATATTAAACCATTGGTCTTTACAATAATTACATTTACTTTAAATCCTATTTTAGGAATAATTGGAATAAAATTGTTCCCAAATGATAAAGCAGTTGCTAAAGTTATATTTTGTGGACTCCCAACTGTAATTTTAAATTTTATTATTATGGTAAATATATTATATAAAGGAAAAACTTTTTTTGAAAAAAAATTCTGGAAATATGCATTAAGTTTTAATATTCCTTTAATTCCACATTATTTATCTAATATAATATTAGCTCAATCTGATAGAATAATGATTCAAAGAATAATTAGTTATTCTGCTGCTGGAATTTATGCAGTTTCATATAATTTATCACAAGTAGTACAAGGTGTTTTTACCGGAATAAATTCGGCTTGGATTCCATTTACATATAAAAGTTTAAAAGCAAAGGATTATAGTAGAGTTGGAAAATATTCAAATTTAATTTTAATATTTGTTGGTCTAATATCAATAATGTTAGCGATATCTGCACCAGAAATAATAAAGATATTGGCACCTGTGGAATATTATTCTGCAGTATGGGTAATTCCACCAATAATTATAGGCTTATATTTTTCTTTTTTATCATCACTATTTGCAAATATTGAATTTTATTATAAAAAAAATATTTTTGTTACAATAGCTACAAGTTGTGCTGGTATTTTTAATATTATTTTGAATGCAATTTATATTCCTAAGTATGGTTTTGTAGTTGCAGGTTATACAACAGCAATAAGTTATTTTATTTTATCATTAGCACATTATATTTTTATGAAAAAGATACAACCAGCTGAAATATATATATCTAAATATATATTTATTATATCTTTTATTGTTGTATTTTCAGTTTTGATAATTATATTTTTATACAATTACTTTTGGGTAAGGTATATTTTAGTATTGGTTATTTTAATAATATTATTAAAAAATTTAAAAAAGATTATTGGTTTAATAAAATCTTTCTAATAATTTTGGTATAGATATAAAGGTTATAACTATTTATAAGTAAAAAACTTATTTAATAAAATTTTTGGAGGTAATAGATAATAATGAAGATTAAGCTAGTTTTAACAGATGTTGATGGTTGTTTAACTAATGGATCAGTTATTTATGGACCAAATCATGAAAAATATAAAGTTTTTAATATGCAAGATGGTATGGGTGTAAAAATTCTAAAAGAAAATGGATATTTAACAGGAATTCTATCTAGTGATGAAAGCAAATCAACTGAATACAGAGCTAGAGATTTAAATTTAGATATAATAGAAATAGGAGCTAAAGATAAGTTATCTATATTTGAAAATATTTTAAAAAAATACGATATTTCTGCAGAAGAGGTAGCATATATGGGAGACGACATTCAAGATTTATGTATATTAGAAAAAGTAGGTTTAGCTTTTGCTCCTAAAAATGCAGTAGAAAAAGTTAAATCAAAAGTTAAAAATATTTCAAATGTACCTGGAGGAGAAGGGGCTTTTAGAGAATTTGCTGAATTTGTTATAAAAAATAACTTATAATTTAGAAAGGTAGGTTGTAGATAAATGAAAGTAGTAGCATTAATACCAATAAAAATGAATAGTCAGAGATTACCTCATAAAAATCTATTAGATTTAGGAGGTAAACCATTATGTTATCATTTAACAGAGACATTAACAAAAGTAAAACGGAATTGATTCAATATATTGTTATTGTAGTGATGAACAAATTAAAGATTACTTACCAGAAGGTGTAACTTTTTTAAAAAGAGATCCATATTTAGATGGTGATTTGGTAAAAGGTCAAGAAATTTATGAAAGATTTATAAATGAGGTAGATGCAGATATATATGTTTTAGCACACGCAACAGCTCCATTTATAAAAAAAGAAAGTATTCAAAAAGCTTTAGATAAAGTACTAAGTGGAGAGTATGATTCTGCATTATCTGTAAAAAAAATTCAAACTTTTACATGGTATAAAGGTAAAACATTAAATTATGATTTAGAAAATATTCCTAGAACTCAAGATATTGAACCTATATTCTATGAAACTAGTGCATTTTTCATTTTTAAAAAGGAAGTATTTACTAAAATGGGAAAAAGAAGAATAGGAGATAAACCATATTTTCAAGAAATAGATGATATAGAAGCTGTTGATATTGATTATCCGGAAGATTTTAGATTTGCCCAAGCAATAATAAATAGTAGAATTGCTAAGGAGGAGGAAATTAAGGTATGGCAGAAGCCGAAGTAAATGAATCAAAAGAAAATTCAATATCAGAAAATATAGAATCTGCTGAAACCCAGATGACTCTACACACACACACACACACACACGGGGATTTTAATAGAAGAGTAGAATATATAGATATAGCTAGAGGTATAGCAATTTTATTAATGATTTATGGACATTGTTGTTGGCGGATTAGATAGGATAATAATTTTTTCTTTTCATATGCCATTTTTCTTTATGATATCTGGTTATTTTTACAAAAATAGGAGTATAAAAGAAGAAATAAGTGTAAATTTTAAAAAATTAATAATTCCATATCTAATTGTTAGTTTTATAACAATTTTAATTAAAATAAAATGTTTGAATAAATCTATTATTTTATCTTTTTTATTAGGTCCAAGTACTAATTATAGTTATTGGAATTTGATTTCAGTTGGACCAATTTGGTTTTTAATGTGTTTATTTTTTTCTAAACTTTTATTTCAAATAATTCAAAAGGGAAAAAATAAATTTTTAAATTTTATTATTTGTGTTTTATTAAATATATGTGGATTTGTTATTTCAAAGCATATATTTTTACCTTTTAATTTAGATACTGTTTTAATAACACAAATATATTTTTATGCAGGTTATATCATAAAACAAAAAGATATGTTGAATACAAATAATAAGTATAATATAATAATGATATTATTATTAATAGTTCTTTGTCATATTGGAGTTTTTTCTCAAATTTTTTCATTAGCTAGTAGAGTATATCCGAATTACCCAATATGTATTATTTCTAATATCGTTATAAGTTATATTTTCCTTTTAATTTGTAAATTATTAGACAAAATTTTGTTAGATAATGTAAAAAAAATTATAACATTTTTTGGAAAAAATTCATTATTAATTGTTTGTTTACATACATTAGAATTTAGTATTTTTAACACTGAATTTATTAATTTTAAAAATGAGTTTGTAAAAGAATTTTGTACATTTTTGTTTTATTTAATAATAATCATAATTGCAATAGGGTTTTTATATTTAATAAAGAAGTTATTGAATATTATAAATAGTAATAATAAAATGGAGGGATTTTAAAATATGGAAAAAAAACTAGAATATCCATTTGATGTAACATATTTAATGAAAAACAAAAAGAAAATAAGAAGAAAGTTACTAGAAAATGAAAGCTTACTAGAGAAAAATATTGCCATATTAGGTGGCTCTACAACAAGTGAAATAAAAAATATGTTAGAAATATTTTTATTGAACTATGGAATTAAACCTAACTTTTATGAATCAGAATATAACCAATATTATGAAGATGCTGTATTTGGAAATGAAGAACTTGATAGCTTTAATCCAGATATAATATATATCCACACAACAAATAGGAACATAAAAGAATACCCAGTAATATATGATAGCAAAGAAGAAGTAAATGAAAAATTAGAAAGTGAATACACAAAATTCAAAAAAATATGGGAGAAACTTTTTGAAAAATTTAACGCAACAATAATTCAAAATAACTTCGAATACCCATTTTACCGTTTGTTTGGTAATAAAGATGCAAGTGATATTCACGGAAGAACAAACTTTATTACGAGACTAAACCAAAAATTTTATGATTATGCTAACGAAGAAAAAAACTTCTTTATCAATGATATTAACTACGTATCTTCGTGCTATGGATTAGATAAATGGGCTAATCAATTTTATTGGCATATGTACAAATATGCAATGGAAGTTCCAGCAATACCATATTTGTCATTTAACTTAGCAAATATAATAAAATCAATATATGGAAAAAATAAAAAAGCATTTGTGTTAGATTTAGATAATACGATTTGGGGCGGAATAGTTGGTGATGATGGAGTAGAAAATTTATCACTTGGACCAGAAGTTCCAAGTGGACAAGTATATTTAGAATTTCAAAATTATTTAAAAGCTCACAAAGATTTAGGAATTATTTTAAACATAGATTCAAAAAACGAACATGAAAATGCAATAGCAGGTCTAAAACATCCAGCAGGAACATTAAGACCAGAAGACTTTATAATAATCAAAGCAAACTGGAATCCTAAAAATTTAAATGTAAAAGAAATTGCAGAAGAGTTAAATTTAGGGGCAGATAGCTTTGTGTTTGTTGATGATAATCCTGCAGAAAGAAAGATAGTAGAAAATTATATTGAAGGAATTGCAACACCAGAAATAGATGTTCCAGAGAACTATATTAAAATTATAGATCATAATGGATATTTTGAAATGACAAACTTTTCAGAAGAAGACTTAAAGAAAAATGAATCATATAAAGATAATGCCAAAAGAAGTCAAATGATGTCCACTTTTGATAATTATGAAGATTACTTACATTCTTTAAAAATGAAAGCGGAAATATCAACATTTAAGTCAATTTATTTAGAAAGAATTTCACAACTAACAAACAAAAGCAATCAATTTAACTTAACTACAAAGCGTTATTCCTTAGCTGATATAGAAGCAGTTAATGAAAATGACAATTATATAAAAATATATGGAAAACTTGAAGATATGTTTGGTGACAATGGAGTAATATCAGTTGTAATTGGAGAAATAAAAAATCAAGAAGAATTACATATTGATTTATGGATTATGAGTTGCAGAGTTTTAAAAAGAAACATGGAATTTGCTATGATGGATATACTTGTAAAGAAAGCACAGGAAAGAGGAATAAAAACAATATATGGATATTATTATCCGACAATAAAAAATAAAATGGTTAATAATTTTTACAATTTACAAGGCTTTGAGGAAATCTCTTGTGATGATCAAGGAAATAAAAAATACAAGTTAGATATATCAAAAGGATATATTAACAAAAATAATGTAATAGAGGTGAATGAATAATGGAAAAAGAAGAAATTTATGAAAGATTAAATAATGTATTTAGAGAAGTATTTGATGATGAAGAAATAGTTGTAAAGCCTGAAACAACTTCAAGTGATATTGAGGATTGGGATAGTTTAGAACATATTAATTTAGTTGTTGCAGTTGAGCAAGAATTTGGAATAAAATTTAATATGAATGAAGTAACAACAATGAAAAATGTTGGTGAAATGGTAGAAATAATTATTGCTAGAATGAATTAAATATATAAAGAGGAGAAAAAATGAAGAAATTAAAAAGCGCTAAAACCCTTGATACTGTACACACACACACACACACACACACACACACACGGGTATTCTTATAAAGAAATTAAACAACATCAAAAAAATATTATAAGAGAATACAAATTTGAAGATATAAAAATAGGAATGGAAGAAAAATTTGTTGCTTTCATTACAGAAGAAATGGTTGAGGCTTTTTGTAAAATAACAGGAGATATTAACCCATTGCATAATGATTTAGAATATGCAAAATCCAAAGGTTACCAAGAAAAGGTTGTCTATGGTATGCTTACATCTTCGTTTTTATCAACATTAGCAGGAGTATACCTTCCAGGAAAATATAGCCTTATACATAGTGTTGAAATTTTATTTAAGAAACCAGTTTTGATTTCAGATAGTCCTTTAACAATTAAAGGAAGAGTAATAGAAATAAATGAAATATTTAAACAATTTACAATAAGATTTGAAATATTAAATAATAAGAAAGAAAAAGTTGTAAGAGGAAAAATGAAAGTAGGAGTTATAAATGAGTGAAAAAATATTATTAATAACAGGTGCTTCTTCTGATATAGGTGTAAATCTAATAAACAAAGTAAGTAAAGATTTTGACTATATTATTGCACATCATAATAAGGATGAGAAGGAACTTCTTAAGATAAAAGAAAAATTAAAAGACAAGTTAATTTTAATCAAAGGAAATTTTATGGATGAGCAAGATACATATGATTTTGTAGAAAGAGTAAAAGAAACAACTAAAACACCAACACATATAGTTCACTTACCTGCAGGTAAGTTTGAACACAAAAAGTTTCCCAAAATAACATGGGAAAAATTTCAAACAGATATAAATATAGCACTTCGCTCATTAGTTATTATACTTAATAATTTTCTGCCACAAATGGCAAAAAATAAATATGGAAAAATTGTTGTTATGCTAACATCTTGTACCGTAAATATTCCACCTAAATATTTAGCAAGCTATGTAACTTCAAAATACGCATTATTAGGGTTGGTAAAAGCATTATCAAATGAATACGCAGATAAAGAAATTAAGATAAATGGCGTTTCGCCGACAATGGTAGAAACAAAATATTTACAAGATGTACCAGAATTACTTGTACAACAAAATGCAATGAACAGTCCAACAGGTAAAAACTTATCCATTAATGATGTATTACCAATGTTTGAGTTTTTGCTATCTGAAAAATCTAATAGTATTACAGGGCAAAATATTGCAATAACAAATGGAAATATTATGTAATAATGAAAGGGGTAAAAAATTATGGCTCTGACATCTCTAGTATTTGCTCTATTTAGTATGATTACAGTAGTAATATATTTTATTGTACCAAAAAAACTACAATGGATAGTATTACTAACATCAAGTGTTATATTTTTATTTTATAATAATCTAACGGTAGAAACAATTGTACAAGCACTAATTGTATTATTATCTGCTTATTTTTGCGGAAGATTAGTATATAAAAATAAGGATAAACCTAAAAAATCAAAAGAGTTCTTATTATTAGGAATATTTTTAATTTTAGCACAATTAATTTATTTAAAATATACTAACCTATTTTTGGCAACTGCTAACCATATAAATAATTTACTAAACATAGACTATCAATTTGAATTTGTACAAACAAATTCACTAATTGGTATAAGCTATTATTCCTTAATTATGATAGGATACCTTATAGACGTATTTAGGGGAGGTAGCAAACCACAAAATAATATATTTAAGTGTGCATTGTTTATGTCATATTTCCCTATTTTATCATCAGGACCATTCATTAGGTATGAAGATAAAAAAGAAGAACTATATGGGCAGCACAAATTTAGCTATGAGGTTATGTGTAGTGGTTTGGTTAGAATTTTATGGGGACTTTTCAAGATTCTAGTTATTTCTCAAAGATTGGGAATGTTAGTTGATACAGCTTGGAATAACCTAAATACGTATAGTGGATTAATTACAATAGTAGCTGCTTTAAGTTTTCCACTACAGTTATACACAAATTTCTCAGGATCAATTGATGTTATAATGGGAATTTCAGAAATAATGGGCATAAAATTACCAGAAAACTTCAATGTACCATTTGCTTCAAGAACAATTACAGTATTTTGGAGAAACTGGCATATTACACTTGGAGCATGGCTAAAAGATTACATATTTTATCCATTATTAAAATCGGATATAATGCAAAACTTAAATAAAAAATGTAAACAAGTTTTTGGGAAAAAAGTTGGTAAAAAAATACCACTATTCTTATCAATGTTCATTATGTGGATGATTATAGGAATTTGGCATGGTGGAGCATATACGTTTATTATAGCTACGGGAATATTACAGTTCTTATTTATATTTTTAGAAGATGTTTTAAGTTCACTTCCAAAAAAGTTAGGAATTAATATAGATAGCAAAATATATAAAATATTTCAAATAATAAGAACATATCTATTGTTTGCATTTGCAATGATATTTTTTAGAGCACCAAGAGTAATTGTAGCTTTTGATGCTATAAAAAATTGTTTTAATATAGGTGCGTCATTAACCAAGGGTGCAATAGTTGGATTTTTGAACAATGCAGGATTAGACATAAAAGAAATAGCAGTATTGTTGATAGCACTAATGATATTGTTTATAGTAGAAATGCTATCTCTAAAAGGTAGTGTCAAAGAAAAGCTATTT
Organism: uncultured Clostridia bacterium; assembly: GCA_947631185.1. Classification (GTDB taxonomy): domain Bacteria; phylum Bacillota; class Clostridia; order TANB77; family CAG-508; genus Scatovivens. Next base: position 59,862 of record CANRKJ010000001.1, read on the forward strand.
AAACAAAATATTGTGTTTAGATGGACAATTTTATACATATTACTATTTGCAATTATAATATTTGGATGCTATGGTGAAGGATATAGTGCAGCAAATTTTATTTACCAACAATTTTAAGGAGTTGAATATGAAAAAGAATATTATAAAAATTATTGTATTTATAATTCTGCTATTAATATTTTTGTATATCATTGCTAAACTTTTGTGGTTGCCACCAAATAATATTACCTATTTTTATGAAGAACCTAAAAACTCATTAGATATAGTTTGCATTGGCAGTAGTAGTATATACAAACATTTTAATACAGTATTAGCTTATGATTTATATGGATACACAACTGGTATGTTTACTTCAGATGCTCAACCTTTTCCATTGGTTAAATACAGTTTAGAAGAAATAGAAAAATACCAGAATAATCCTTTATACATTATTGATTTAGCTACTGCAACAGAAAATTTTAACAACATTGAAGGCGAAGTAACAAGAAAAACAACTGATTTAATGAAATTATCTCAAAATCGTACAAATGCTATTAATAAAATGTTAAGTTATAATAAACAAATAGAGAAAAAAGACTATATAAATTATTACTTCAGTTTTCTTATGTATCATAACAAATGGAAAGATCTTTCAAAGCAAAATATTTTAGGTAATAAATATTTATATAAAGGTTATTATTTTGTTAAAGGTACTGCAGATAGAGTGATTCAAGACGAATTTGTTTGGAGTGAAAATGAAGTAGAATTAGGTGAAGAAAATAAAAAGGTATTAAATGAGTTGATAGATTATATAAAATCAAAAAATTTAAATGTATTGTTTGTTCTTTCCAAAAGATATTATGATGAAGAAACGAATGGTAAATTAAATGAAGTTATAAAAATTATAATAGAAAACAACCTAAAAGTTATTAATTTCAACCAGATAGACGAGCTTAACAATATTAATTTTGCGACAGATTATTATAACAAAGAGCATTTAAATGTATATGGAACCACTAAATACACATTATATTTTGCAGAATATTTAAAGGAAAATTACAAATTACCAGATCATAGAGGTGATCCTAAATATAATTCATGGATTAGCGAGTACAAAAGATTTAAGAATGATTATAAAAATGCAACAGGTAATAATTTTGAGGACTTAATAAATAAACAATAAATATAAAAAATATTTAAGAAGGAGAGTTTAAGATATGGAAGAAGAAATAGAAAAAATCAAAAGTGGAGAAAATCTTACACTAATCGCAGGACCTTGCGTTATTGAAAGTGAAGAGAATGTGATGTTAATCGCTAAGAAAATGAAAGAAATAACAGATAAATTAGAGATTAACTATTACTTTAAATCTTCATTTGATAAAGCAAATAGAACATCTATAAGTTCATATAGAGGACCTGGAATTGAAAAAGGTTTGGAAATATTAAAAAAAGTAAAAGATGAATTAGGATTAAGAATAGCTACTGATATTCATGAGCCTTGGCAAGCTGAGAAAGTAGCTAAAGTTGCAGATATAATTCAAATACCCGCATTTTTGTGTAGACAAACAGATTTATTAGTTTCTGCAGCCAAAACAGGTAAATTAATTAATGTTAAAAAAGCTCAATTTCTAGCTCCATGGGATATGAAAAATGTAGTAGGTAAATTAGAAGAAAGTGGAAGTAGAAACATAATGCTTTGTGAAAGAGGAACTTGTTTTGGATATAATAATTTAGTAGTTGACATGACAGGTTTAATTGAAATGAAAAAAATGGGATATCCAATTATTTTTGATGCTACACATAGTGTTCAAAAACCAGGAGGAAAAGGAAATGCTACTGGTGGAAATAGAGAATATGTTGAATACTTGGCTAAAGCAGCTATGGCAGTTGGTATAGATGGATTATTTATGGAGGTTCATCCAGATCCTGATAATGCTTTATCAGATGGACCTAATATGGTTAAATTAAATGATATGGAAGATTTATTGATTAAATTAATAAAAATAAAAAATGCATTAAAATAAGGAGAATAATATTGGAAAGAGATAGATCAATAGATATATTAAAAGGAATAGGTATTCTCTTTGTAATAATTGGACATATGAGTCAATATATTCCACATAATTTACTAATATACATATATTCATTTCATATGCCGTTGTTTTTTTATGTTTCTGGTTATCTATATAAAGAAAAATATGAAAATTTAACTTTTTTTGAGTATGTAAAGAAGAGATTTTTACAGTTAATTTATCCATATTTTACTTTAACAATTATAAATTTTTTATGGTTTTTATTAAAAGATCATACCATTATAGGATGTGGTAAATACATTTTATCTTTTCTTTATTCTAACTATATTTTCGATATGAATTATGTTGGTGCAATTTGGTTTTTAGCATGTTTGTTTATAGTAGAGATATTTTATTTCCTTTTAAAAAGAAAAAAGAGTAATGGGTTTCTGTATGGAAGTTTGATATTATGTTTATGTGCTGGATTAATATTATCTAAAATAAATTTTATAAGATTACCATTTTGGATTGATATAGCTTTTTTTGGAATTTTATTTTATCATTTTGGTTATTTTATTAAATGTTTTAAAGAAAAACATAATATTAATAAAATTGCAAGACTAATATTAATAATTTTAATGATATTATTTAATATATTATTTTGCGTTTTGAACTCTAAATATTGTGATAGATTTTATGGTAGAATAGATTTATTATATTTATATTTAGGAAACTATTTTTATTTCTTTATTTCTGCTATTTGTGGGATATTATCATGGCAATTAATTTCAGAAATTATAGGAAAAAATTTTATATTAGAATTATTTGGAAAAAATACATTAATTATTATGGGGATACATATTATAATTTTACAAATATTAGTTAAAATTTTTAAAATATTAAATTTTACAAATATTTATTTTAGCTTTATTTTTATATTTGTTATAACATCAATATCTTCATTGATAATTTCATTATTTATAAAAAAATATTTACCAATAATAACTAATCCAAAAATTAAAAAAGGAGAATTAAATGGAAAAATTTGATATTATAAAAGAAGGAAAAAATGTTTTTAATATTGAAATAGAATCTTTAAAAAAAGTTTCAGAAAATTTAGATAAGAATTTTGAGAAAATTGTAAATGAAATTAATAATTGTAAGGGAAAAATCATTTTTACTGGAATGGGGAAACCAGGGCATATAGCTAAAAAACTAGCTGCTACATTTGCATCTCTTGGAACACCTTCATTTTGTTTACATCCAGCTGAAGCTCAGCATGGAGATTTAGGAATGGTTTCAAAAGAGGATGTTGTTGTAGCAATAAGCTATAGTGGAGAAAGTGAAGAAATAACTAGAATTTTACAAAATATAAAGAAAATAGGTGCGAAATTAATAGGAATATCTGGAAATAAAAATTCTACTCTAATTAAAGAATCAGATTTATCTTTTGTATTTCCACAATTTGAAGAAGCTTGTTATATGAAATTAGCTCCTACATCAAGTACTACTGCTACACTTGCTTTAGGTGATGCAATTGCTGTTACATGTGCAAAAATGAAAGCTTTTACTAAGCGAGATTTTGCTTTATTTCATCCAGCAGGGTCATTGGGAAAAAGCTTGATTTATACTGTAGGAGATTTGATGAGTGTTGGGAAAGAAAACTCAATAGTTACTGTTGAAGATTCCTTTGAAAAGGCAATTTCAGAAATGTGTAGAACTAGTTTAGGAATGGTTAATGTTGTAGATAAAGATAATCATCTAGTAGGAATATTTACTGATGGAGATTTGAGAAGAAAATTAGCAGAGAAAGTAGATATATATAATATGGAATTAGAAGATATAATTACAAAGGAACCAATTAAGATTAGAAAAGATATGCTTGCTGTAGAAGCTCTAAGACTTATGATTCAAGGTGAAAGAAAAGTGTCTGTTGCTCCAGTTGTTGATGAGAATAATAAATTATTGGGTGCTTTATGTGCTAAAGATATTATAAAAGTAGGAATAGTTTTATAAAATTTTTAACGAGGTTTACAATGAAAAAAGAAAAAGAATACATAAAAAACACTATTATTTTGTTAATAGGTAAATTCTCAACACAGATAATATCATTTCTATTATTACCTATATATACATATAAACTAGCAACTTCAAACTATGGATATATAGATTTAGTACAAACTTATATATCATTACTTGTACCAATAGTATTACTTCAATTAGATAGTGCGGTTTTTAGATATCTAATAGATATAAGAAAAAAAGAAGAAGAAAAAAATAAAATTATTTCAACCTCTTTTATAGGTGTTTTGGTAATTTTGTTTTTTTCTATAATTATAGCAGTTATTTTAAAATTATTTATTAAAATAGAATACTTTTATATTATTTTAATAAATATAATAGTTCAAGTTTTTAACACATATGTAATGGCTATTGCTAGAGGAAACGGACATAATACTACATATTCAATTTCAAGCATAATTATGTCTATAGTTAATTTATTAGTAAATTTAGTGTTAATTTTACTATTAGGTTTTGATGCTAGAAGTATTTTATTTGCTTCAATACTTGGAAACATATTAAGTTTTATTTATGTATTTTTTAAAGAACACGTATATAAATATATTAGATTTAAATATTATGATTCAAATATACTAAAAAAGTTATTAAAATATTCAATACCTATGATACCTAATGTATTATCTTGGTGGGTTGTTGGTGTATCAGATAGGACTATTATAGTTTATTTCTTATCTACAGCAGCTAATGGAATTTATTCGGTTTCATGTAAATTTTCAAATTTATTAAATAGTATATTTTCTATATTTAGTATGTCATGGCAAGAAATGGTTTCTATGCATATAAATGACTCTGATAGTAGTGAATTTATATCAAAAATGATAATAAAAATATTTAACTTTTTTATATTATTATCATGTGGGATTGTTGGACTTTTACCTATATTATATTTGGTAATAATAGGAAAAGAATATATAAATTCATATAATTATATTCCAATTTTATTAACTGCAAATCTGTTTAGTGTATTAGTAGGATTATTTGGAGGAATATATATTGCAAAAAAAATGACTAAAAAAGTAGCTACTACCACAATTTATTCTGCAATAATTAATATTGTAATTAATATTATATTTATTAAAAAATTCGGTTTATATGCAGCAAGTGGTTCAACTTTATTAGCATATTTTATTATGACTATATATAGATTTTATGATGTTAAAAAAATAGTTAATATAAAATTAAATTTAAATGAATCTATTATTTATATAATAGCTTATATTATTTTAATTATATTATATTATTTTAAATTTAATTTATTGAGCATTATAATGACATTTATTATATCTATATTATATATTTATAATAATAAAAACTTTATTTATGAAATAATAATAAAAAAATTTAAAAAAAGTAATTAGGTAATTATTTTAAAACCAAAAAGTCAGCCAAGAGGCTGACTTTTTGTTAGTTGCTAGAATCTTCTTCAGAATTTTGCAATTCTTTGAGTTTTTTTCTCTGCCACAAAACATATGGTGAATTCAAAAAACTGATATAATCATCATATAAGTTTTGTAAATATTCACCGCTGTCTATTATTTCAGATCGAGATTCTTTTGAGAGTTGAATTGATTCAACTGGTAGATTTAGAATTGTAAAAACAGTTTTGTCTTTGTTTGGAATCAAATCAAATCGTATTTCTCTTAAGAAAAGCCTTTCTGAATCCCATAGATATGTTTGTAAAAACTTTGTTGCTTTTTTTACCCAAACTCTTAATGATTGAACATTTTCATCACTCAAATTCAAATTTAATGGTAATAATTTTGAGTTTATAAAATATTTTCCATTTCTTCCAAAAAAAGGTGGACCAATATTAGATTTTTGTATTATTTTTTCTGGATCTTTTGGGGTATTTGCTGGTTTTGGATAAGTAATAATAACACGTATACTGTAATATGAGGCTGACCCAAGATATATTTTATCTATATCTTCCTCTGTTAGATCTTTCCGGTCCTCACTTGTCCAAAACTTAATAACATCAGACTTTACATTTTCTGATATGGCAGAAATGAAGTGGTTTTGAACCTGGTACTTGAATTCCAGATTACTAAATTCGCCGTTCATGGAAATTCCTCCTTCAATAGCATTAAAATAAATTCTTACGACTATACAATATTATACAATAACTTGCTAAAAAAATCAAATTTTAAAATAGAATAATAGATATTGATATTTTAATTAATAATTGATATACTTCTATTTAATAAAAATTCAAATAGGAAAAGAGGTAATTATGAAAAAAATATTTTATATTGTTATAATACAAATCTTATTAGTTTTTTGCCTTTTTTATCTTACAGGGTGTGAAAAAAAAGAAGAAGAAAATGTTCAAGAAAACATAACAGAAAATGAACCTGTTAAAGAGGAAAAAGAAGAAGTTACTTATTTGGAATATCCTGAAAAAAGTGAAAAAGAACGTCAAATATTAGAAAGATATAGTAATAATAATGATTATAAGGTTATTGAAGTAAGTGGAAATAAATTTAAAGGTTATTTAATTGCTATATATGAGCCAGAAAGAGTTCATGTTGTTGGAACATCTAAAATGGGTTCTGAAGGAGAATATCTTACTGAGATGTATGAAAATACAAAATTTGATGTTGGAATAAATGCTGGAGGTTTTGCTGATGCAAATTTTAATGGAGATGGAGGGACTCCTTTAGGAATTACTATTTCTAATAATCAACTTATGACAGATAGTAAATATGTAAATGGAAATTCTGGGGTAATTGGTTTTACTAAAGATAATAAATTGATACTTGAAAAATATGATATTAGTGAAACTATGGATAATGGAATTAGAGATTGTGTTTCATTTGGACCATATTTAATAAAAGATGGACAGAGACAAAAACTTACAGGTGTAGGAGCATTAGGCCCATCATCTAAATCTGCTAGAACTATAATTGGTCAGAGAGAAGATGGAATAGTTTTGTTTTTAGTGGTAGATGGCGATAGAACAAAAAATGAAGGAGCTACTCTAGGAGAGGTTACTGATATAATGCAAGAATATGGAGCAATAAATGCATCAAATTTAGATGGTGGAACATCATGTCAAATGACTGTTAGAAATACTTTAATTAATGATCCAACATCATTAAATGGAGAACATAGATCTCGTCCAGTATCAACTGCTTTTGTATTATATTCAGATGATGAAGATAATGGTGATTATGAGGTAGTAAAAGATAAAGTTAAATAGAAATATATGATAATATTATTAAAAAATATAGAGTTTATTTTGTTTTGATTGCTAAATATACTCTATATTTTTTTAATTTGACCACTCAGTATAAAGACTTTTTGAAAAAAATGTGATATAAATATAATGCAAATTAATAAAGTTATTTAAAAGGTGGGTAACTAATGAGAAAAAAATACAACGATTATTTAAAAATTACAGATTTAAAAGATATGCTAAAAAAAACAAGGAATTTGTATACAGATAAACCAGCTTATAAATTAAAGATATCTGAAGGAGAGTACCAGATAATTACTCACAAAGAAGTTAGAAATAATATTGATTGTTTAGGTACAGCTTTAATTAATATGGGACTTAAAGGAAAAAGAATAGCAGTAATCGGTGAAAATAGATATGAATGGGAAATAGCATATTTATCAATTGTTTGTGGTGTAGGAATTGTCGTTCCTTTTGATAAGTCACTACCAGAGAATGAATTAAAATCAGTTATTGAAAGATCTGAAGTTGAAGCAATAATTTACTCCCAAAAATATCAAGAGAGCTTAGAAAAAATAAAATGTCTAGGTATTGGTAAATTAAAGCATTTAATTTCTATGGATTTAAAGAAACATGAAAATGGAATTTATTCACAAAGAGAATTAATTACTGTAGGTCAAAAATTGATAGATAATGGAAATAAAGATTTCTTAAATGCAAAAATAAATCCTGAAGAAATGAGTATAATGTTATTTACTTCTGGAACAACTTCATTATCTAAAATCGTAGCATTATCTCATAAAAATATTTGCTCAAATTTAATGGATTTAGGAAAAATTTTAGATATAGATTCTAATGACATTTTTTTATCTGTTCTTCCTATACATCACGTTTTTGAATGTACAGTTGGATTTTTGCTTCCTTTATATAGTGGTTCACAAATTGTTTTTTCAACTGGAATTAGACATATTGCGGAAAATTTAAAGGAATATAATGCATCTGTTATGGCATGTGTTCCTGCAATATATGAGACCATTTTTAAGATAATTAGAAAAAATTTAGAAAAAAAAGGAAAAGTAGATGAAATCCTAAAAAATGAAGAAAAATATAAAAATTCATCAATGGAAGAAAGAAAAAATGTTTTTAAAGAAATTCATGATATTATAGGTGGAAATATAAAATTACTTATTAGTGGAGCAGCATCTTTAGATCCTGTAATAGAAAATAAGTTTAGACTTTTAGGAATTAATATTGTTCAAGGATATGGATTAACAGAAACATCTCCAGTAATTGGAATAGGAACAAAAGATAATTATAGACTTGGATCTATTGGTAAAGCAGTTCCTAGTGTTGAAGTAAAACTGGCTGATGTTAATAAAGAAGGTGTAGGAGAACTTATTGTTAAAGGACCTAGTATAATGTTAGAATACTATAATAATAAAAAAGCGACAAGAGATGCATTGCAAAACGGATGGTTTTATACAGGTGATTTAGCTAGAATTGATGAAGATGGATATATTTTTATTTGTGGTAGAAAAAAAAGTGTAATTGTTTTAAAAAATGGTAAAAATATTTTTCCAGAAGAAATGGAGAATCTTGTAAACAAAATTGAAGGTGTAAAAGAATCTTTGATTTTTGGAAAAATAAATTCTGATGATAAAGATGATATAAAAATATATGCTAAGATAATTTTTGATAGAGAAATTGTAGAGGATGTATATAAAATAAAGTCAGATGACGAAATTTATAAGGCATTACATAACAAAATAAAAGAAATTAATAGAACTATGCCTAAATATAAAGCAATAAGAGGTGTTATATTCTCAGAAGAACCTTTAATAAAAACATCCACAAATAAAATTAAAAGGCAGGCAAATATTGATGAAATTGAAAAATCTTAAAACAAATTTTCTAGGTGTCAATAATATGTATTTTGATGAAATAGATTCAACACAAAAAGAAATTTGGAGAATGGCTGATAAAAATATAAAAAATGGTACACTTATTATTGCAGGAACTCAAACAGATGGTGTTGGCACTCATGGTAGAAAATGGTATACTGATATTTCAAATAATATTGCTTTTTCATTCTATTTAGATGCAAATTGTAACATTAATAAATTTAAAAATATAACAGTAGAGATTGCAGAAATTTTAGTTGATATTATGAAAAGTAAATATAATATAAATTTAGATATTAATCCACCTAATGATTTATTTTATAATGGAAAAAAAGTTGGTGGAATATTAACAGAAAGTAAAGTTATAGGTGAAATAGTAAGATTTTTTGTTATAGGAATTGGAATTAATACATCTCAGACTGAATTTAATAAAAATTTAAAGAATATAGCTACTTCTATAAAAAAGGAGTTTAATATTGATATAAATGTAGAAGAATTTATATGTGAGTTTTGTAATCGTTTTGAAAAAAAATTTATAAAAAGGATAGGTTAAAAAAATGAAAATAGGTTTTTTGTTTCCAGGCCAAGGATCTCAATGTGTTGGTATGGGAAAAGATATTTATGAAAAATATGATATTGCAAAAAGAGTTTATAATAGAGTTAAAGATTTAACTGGAATTGATATTGCAAAAATTTCTTTTGAAGGACCTGAAGAAATGTTAAATCAAACAAAATATACTCAATTAGCGATATTAACAATGAGTTTAGCAGTTTTAGCAGTTCTTAAAGAAAATGGAATATCAGCTGAAATATCAGCAGGTTTAAGTTTAGGTGAATATTCAGCTCTTATTTATAGTAATGCTATTGAATTTGACCAAGGAGTAAAACTTGTTCAAAAAAGAGGAGAATATATGCAGGATTTAGTTCCAGATGGAGAATGGCTTATGGCTGCGATAATGGGAATGAGTGAAGAGCAAGTTGAAGAAGTTTGTAAAAAAGTTAATAATGGTTTTGTTGTTCCAGCAAACTATAATTGTGTTGGTCAAATTGCTATTTCAGGTGAGAAGTCAGCAGTAGAGCAGGCTGAATTAATTGCAAAAGAAATGGGTGCAAAAAAAGTAAGAGTATTGAAAACTGCGGGACCATTTCACACATCAAAATTATTAGATAGTTCAAATGCATTAAGAAAAGAATTAGAAAAAGTTAATATAAATAAGTTTGAATCAAAAGTTGTTAAAAATTTGGATGGAGAATTTTACTCAATAAATGATGATGTTAGGGATATCTTAGCAAAACATATTATAAGTCCTGTAAGATTTTCTAAAACTATAAATACAATGATTGAAAATGGAATTGATACATTTATTGAAGTAGGACCTGGCAAAACATTATCAGGATTTGTAAAAAGAACTCCTACAGATAAAAATATTAATAATTTAGCAGTAAATAATATAGCAACATTAGAAGATGTGATTGATTTTGTAAAAAAGGGGGAATAAAAAATGTGTAAAGTTGCATTAGTTACAGGAGCAACCAGAGGAATTGGAAAACAAGTTGCAATAACCTTAGCAAAAGAAGGATATGATATTGCTATAAATTATAGAAAAGATAATGAGGATTTGCAAAATACAAAAAAAGAAATTGAAGAAACAGGAAGAAAATGTTTAACTGTGCAAGGTGATGTTTCTAGTTTTGAAGACTCAGAGAAAATTGTAAAAGAAGTAATTGAAGAATATGGAAAAATTGATGTATTAGTTAATAATGCTGGAATTACAAGAGACGGTTTACTTATGAGGATGAAAAAGGAAGATTTTGAATCAGTAATTGATACAAACCTTATAGGAACATTTAATGTTACTCGAAATGTAATTGGATATATGACAAAAGCAAGACAGGGAAGAATTATAAATGTTTCTTCAGTTGTTGGTGTTAGTGGAAATGCTGGTCAAACTAATTATTCAGCTTCAAAAGCTGGTATTATAGGATTTACAAAAAGTTTAGCAAAAGAAGTTGCTAGTAGAAATATTTTAGTAAATGCAGTTGCACCAGGATTTATTGTAACAAGTATGACTGATGTTTTAAAAGATGAACAAAAAGATGAAATTGCTAAAATGATTCCTTTAAAAAGAATGGGAACTGCAGACGATGTAGCTAATGTAATTAAATTTCTAGCTTCTGATGATAGTTCATATATAACTGGTCAAGTAATAAATATTGATGGTGGAATGTTAATGTAAGGAGTGAAAATTATGGATAGAAGAGTTGTTATTACAGGTGTTGGAGCTATAACTCCAATAGGAAATAATGTAGAAGAAACTTGGAAAGGAATTTTAGAAAAGAAATGTGGGATAGATAATATTACTGCATTTGATTGTGAAGGGTATAAAACAAGTTTAGCAGCAGAAGTGAAGGGATTTAATCCTGAAGAACATTTTGATTTTAAACAATTAAAAAGATTAGATAGATCTTCAGTTTTTGCATTAGTAGGTGCAAGAGAAGCTTTTAAAGATAGTGGAATAAATAGTCAAAATACTAATTTAGATAGAGTTGGAGTATTTGTAAGTTCTGGAATTGCTGGACTTATAACTATTCAAAATCAATGTGAAGTAAATCTTGTAAAAGGACATAATAGAGTTTCTCCAATGTTTATACCAATGACAATTGCTAATATGCCAGCAGGAAATGTAGCAATTGATTTGGGGCTTAAAGGGGAATCAATTTCAATTGTTACAGCTTGTGCTTCATCTACACATGCAATTGGCGAAGCTTATAAGACTATAAAATATGGATCTGAAGATGCAATTGTTGCTGGTGGTACAGAAGCTTCAATTTGTTCTATTGGAATAGCTGGTTTTGAAAATATGAAAGCATTATCAAATAGTACTGATAAAAATAGGGCAAGCATTCCATTTGATAAAGAAAGAAGTGGATTTGTAATGGGTGAAGGTTCTGGAATGTTAGTATTGGAAGAATTAGAGCATGCAAAAAAAAGAGGTGCTAAAATATATGCAGAGCTTATTGGTTTTGGTTCTACAACTGATGCATATCATATAACCTCTCCAGATCCAGAAGGAAATGGTGGTGCTAAAGCAATGATTAGAGCAATTGAAGATGCTGGAATAAAGCCTGAAGATATTGATTATATAAATGCTCATGGTACTTCTACACATTTAAATGATTTAACAGAAACTATAGCAATAAAAAAAGCTTTAGGAGAAGCTAGTAAAAAAGTAATGATAAGTTCTACAAAAGGAAATGTTGGTCATCTTCTTGGGGCTGCTGGTGGAGTTGAAGCTGTTTTATGTGTTAAAGCAATAGAAAACGGAATAGTACCTCCAACAATAAATTTCAAAGAAAAAGATCCAGAATGTGATTTAGATATTGTTCCAAATGAAATAAGAAAGAAAGATTTAAATATTGTAATGTCAAATTCTTTAGGATTTGGTGGACATAATGCTACTATTATAATAAAAAAATATAAAGATTAAGAAAGGAGTATAAATATGGAATACGAAAAAATCAAAAAATTAATGGATGATTTTGGTGATTCAAAATTAACATCAATAGATATTGATTTTCCTGATGGAACTAAAATAGCAATGAAAAAAGAAATCAAAAGTATAGTAAAAGAACCAATTTTAAAAAAAGATGAAGTTATTGAAGTTATTAGTGATAAAAATAATATTGATAACAATGATGAAGAAAAAATTCCAGATGGAAAAATTGTTAAATCACCAATGGTTGGAACATTTTATTCTAAACCATCACCTGAAAGTAATTCATATGTAACTATTGGAAAAAAAGTAAAAAAAGGCGATATACTTTGTATTATTGAAGCAATGAAGCTTATGAATGAAATAGAATCTGAATTTGATGGTGAAATTGTAGAAATATATGTTGAAGATGGAAAACCAGTTGAATATGGTAAACCATTATTTAGAATCAAATAGAAATGGAGATAAGTATGTTAAATAAAGATCAAATAAAAGAAATAATTCCTCAAAGAGAACCTTTTTTAATGATTGATGAGGTTGAAGAAATTGTTTTAGGTGAAAGTGCAATTGCATACAAAAATGTTAACAAAGATGAATGGTATTTTAAAGGACACTTCCCAGGGAATCCTGTTATGCCTGGAGTTCTTATTGCAGAAAGTTTAGCTCAAACAGGTGCTGTTGCAATCTTATCTATGGAAGAAAACAAAGGGAAAAATGCTTTATTTGGTGGAATTGACAAAATGAAATTCAAAAAAATTGTAGTTCCTGGTGATAGATTGAAATTGGAAGTTAAAATAATTAAAAGAAAAGGTCCAATAGGAGTTGGTGAAGCTATAGCTACAGTTGATGGTAAAGTGGTTGCAAAAGGTGAACTTACATTTGCTTTAGTTGATAATAAATAAAAAGGAAGGTTTTTTATAATGAATAAAATATTAATTGCAAATCGTGGAGAAATTGCAGTTCGTATTATCAGAGCTTGCAAAGAAATGAATATTAAAACAGTTGCTATATATTCTGATATAGATAAAGATGCATTACATACAAAACTTGCAGATGAATCAATTTGTATCGGTCCAGCACCTTCTAATAAAAGTTATTTGAATATAAAAAATATTATTGAAGCTGCTTATATTACAGGAAGTGATAGTATTCATCCAGGTTTTGGATTTTTATCTGAAAATATTCAATTTGCAAAAGTATGTGAAGAATCAAATATAAAATTTATTGGTCCAAAATCTGAAGTAATCGAGTTATTAGGAAATAAATCAAATGCTAAAAAAATGATGGAAAAAGCTGGAGTTCCAGTAATTCCTGGTTCTAAAGGTAGCATAAAAAATTTAGATGAAGCAAAAAAAATAGCAGATCAGATAGGATATCCTATTATGATAAAAGCTTCTGCAGGTGGAGGCGGAAAAGGAATTAGAATAGTTAATTTCCCTGAAGAACTTGAAAAGAATTATAATATAGTAAAACAAGAAGCTAAAATTTCATTTAATGATGATGAATTATATATAGAAAAATATGTTAAAAATCCTAGACATGTTGAAATTCAAATTTTGGCAGATGAATATGGAAATATAGTTCATTTAGGTGAAAGAGATTGTTCAATCCAAAGAAAACATCAAAAGATTATTGAAGAAACACCTTCTACAATAGTTGATGAAAAGTTACGATTTAAGATGGGTGAAGCTGCAATTAAGGCTGCTAAAATAGCAGGATATACTAGTTGCCGGTACTGTTGAATTTTTGGTTGATAGTGAAAAAAACTTTTATTTTATGGAAATGAATACTAGAATTCAAGTTGAACATCCTATCACAGAAATGAGAACAGGAATAGATATAGTAAAAGAGCAGATTAAAATTGCAGGTGGCGAGAAATTAAAATTTAAACAAAGTGATATAGAATTTAGAGGACATTCAATTGAATGTAGAATTAATGCAGAAAATCCAAGTAAAAATTTTATGCCTTGTCCTGGAAAAATTACAGGTCTAAATTTACCTGGAGGTAATGGACTAAGGATTGATACTGGAATATATGAAGGATATACTATTCCATTTAACTATGATTCAATGATAGCAAAAATAATTGTTTATGGAGTAAATAGAAATGAAGCTATTGCAAAAATGAAAAGAGCATTAGAAGAATTAGTTATTGAGGGAATAGATACAAATATAGATTTTATTTATGAAATTATAAGGAATCCGGATTTTATTAGAGGTGATTTTGATACATCATTTATTAATAATCACTTTAGTGGTTAGTAAGTATATTTTGTTTTTAAAAGAGGTGAATTTATGATAGTAGATAAGATAAAAAAACGTAAACCTTCTGCTAAAAATAAGGAATCTAATGTTGATATTCCTATAGGAAAATGGCTAAAATGTGATAAATGTAAAGAAATTGTATATAAAGAAACAGTTAGAAATAATTTAAATATTTGTCCAAATTGTGGATATTATTTTAGAATGCATATTGATAAACGTTTAGAACTTATTTTAGACAAAGGCTCTTATAAAAGATTTGACTTGGATATTGATACAAGTAATCCATTAGATCTTGATGATTATATAAAAAAAATAAAAGCATTAAGAAAGAAAACAGGATTACAAGAAGCTGTATCTGCAGGTATTGGTAAAGTAAATGGTGAAGAAATTGTAATTTGTGTTATGGATAGTGGCTTTTTAATGGGAAGTATGGGAGTTGTAGTAGGAGAAAAAATTACTTTTGCTATTGAAAAAGCTATAGAAAAAAGGCTTCCACTTGTTATTTTTTCTGTTTCTGGTGGAGCAAGAATGCAAGAAGGAATTATGTCTTTAATGCAGATGGCAAAAACCACTTCTGCATTAACTAAACTGGATGAAGCTGGACTTTTGTTTATTTCAGTTTTAACAGATCCAACTTATGGTGGAGTTACAGCCTCTTTTGCTAGTTTAGGAGATATTATTTTAGCAGAGCCTGGAGCTATGATAGGTTTTGCAGGGCAGAGAGTTATAGAACAAACAATTGGAGAATCATTACCTGATGGATTTCAAACTGCAGAATTTTTATTGGAACATGGTTTTATAGATAAAATTGTTGAAAGAAAAGATTTGAAAGAAACTATATATAAAATTATTCAATTTCATAAAGGAGGGATTTCATAAATGAAAAATAATGTTAAAACTGCCTGGGATAGAGTAGAAATTGCTAGAAATCCTAAAAGACCTACTGCTTTGGATTACATTGCAGAAGTTTTTGATGAATTTATGGAATTACATGGTGATAGAAATTTTAAAGATGATAAATCAATTTGCTGTGGATTAGCTAGAATAGGTAAACAAAACTTTACAGTAATAGCAGAACAAAAAGGTAGAACAACAAAAGAAAATATAGAAAGAAATTTTGGTATGCCAAATCCAGAAAGCTATCGTAAAGGAATAAGGTTTATGAAACAGGCTGAAAAGTTCAATAGACCTGTAGTAACTTTTGTTGATACGAAGGGTGCATATCCTGGTATTGGAGCAGAAGAACGTGGTCAAGGAGAAGCTATTGCAAAATCTATGTTTGAAATGTTAAAATTAAAAGTACCAGTAATAGTTTTTGTAATTGGTGAGGGTTCTAGTGGAGGTGCATTAGCAATTGCTGTTGGAAATAGAGTAATAATGTTAGAAAACGCAATTTATTCAATACTTTCTCCAGAAGGATTTTCAAGCATTTTGTGGAAAGATTCAACTAGAAGCAAGGAAGCTGCCGAAAAAATGAAATTAACAGCAAAAGACTTATATAATTTTAATATTATTGATAAAATAATTAAAGAACCAGAATTGGATAATCCTGATTTTACTAAATTAATTTCTGAAAAAATGAGAAAAGAAATAATCAAATTTTTGAAAGAGATGAAGTTAAAAACTAAAGACCAAATTGTTGAAGATAGATATCTAAAATACAGAAATATGGGAACATTTGAAGTTATATAGAAAAGGAGGAAAAATATGTTATTAAAAGGTAAAACTATATTAATTATGGGAATCAGAAATAAGTGGAGTATAGCATATGGTATTGCAAAATCTGCTTATGAAAATGGAGCAAAACTATTATTTACTTATATGGGAGAAGAAAATAAAAATAAGATAGAAGAATTAGTAAAAGATTTTGAAGGTTGTAAAACATATGTTTTAGATGGTGCTTCTGAAGATGATTTGGTAAAAGATGTATTTACAAAGATTAAAGATGAAAACGGAAAATTGGACGGTATTGTTCATGCAATAGCACATGCAAATACAGAAGATTTACATCAAGATTTCATTTTTACTAGTAAAGAAGGGTTTAGTCATGCAAATGATGTTAGTGCATATTCATTTGTATTAACATGTAGAATGGCAAAAGAGTTAGATATGTTAAATGAAAATGCAAGTTTGGTTACATTGACATATCATGGTTCAACAAAAGTATTAGAAGGATATAATGTAATGGGAATTGCTAAAGCAGCTTTAGAGTCAAGTGTTAGATATTTAGCTGATAATCTTGGAAAAGAAGGTTTTCGTGTAAATGCAATTTCAGCTGGACCAATAAAAACTTTATCTGCAAAAGGAATCAAGGATTTTAATTCAATATTAACTGTTGTAGAAGAAAGAGCACCATTACATAGAAATGTAACTACAGAACAGATAGGAAATGTATCTACATTTTTATTAAGTTCAATGTCTGAATGTATTACAGGTCAAATAATATATGCCGATAGTGGTTACAGTATTATGGGAATTTAATTAAAAAAATGGAGGAATAATGTTTAAACTAGTTTCGGAATATAAACCTACTGGTGATCAACCAGAAGCAATAAAATATCTAGCAGATGGAATAAAAAATGGTAAGAAATTTCAAACACTTCTTGGAGTTACAGGTTCACGGAAAAACTTTTACTATGGCTAATATTATTGAACAAGTACAAAAGCCAACATTAATATTAGCTCATAATAAAACTTTAGCTTGTCAATTATATTCAGAATTTAAAGAATTTTTTCCAGAAAATAATGTTGAACTATTTATTTCATATTATGATTATTACCAACCAGAAGCATATATTGCCTCTTCAGATACTTATATTGAAAAAGATTCATCAATAAATGATGAAATTGATAAACTTCGACATTCAGCAACAGCTTCTTTATTTGAAACCCGAGATACTATAGTAGTAGCATCTGTTTCATGTATATATGGTTTAGGTGATCCAATAGATTATGAAAATATGATAGTATCTTTAAGACCTGGTATGATAAAAGATAGAACAGAAATAATGAAAAAACTAATAAAAATGCAATATACAAGAAATGAAATGGATTTTAAAAGAGGTACATTTAGAGCAAAAGGTGAGGTATTAGAAATATATCCATCTGATAAAGGAGAAGAAGCTATAAGGGTTGAATTTTGGGGAGATGAAATAGAAAAAATTTCTGAAATAAATCCATTAACAGGCAAGCCAATTGGTGTTAGAAATCATGTTATGATATTTCCCAATTCACATTATGTTACAACAGAAGAAAAGAGAGATAGAGCTATAGCTACAATTGAAAAAGAGATGGAAGAAAGAGTTGAATATTTTAAATCAAAAAATAAATTAATAGAGGCACAGAGAATAGAAGAAAGAACAAATTTTGATATAGAAATGCTTAAAGAAACTGGATTTTGTCAAGGAATTGAAAATTATTCAAGGCATATAAGTGGAAGAGAACCAGGAACACCTCCATTTACACTTTTTGATTATTTCCCTGATGATTTTATTTTAATGGTAGATGAATCTCATGCTACAATACCACAAGTTAGAGCTATGTATAATGGTGATAGAGCTAGAAAAGAATCATTAGTTGAATATGGATTTAGACTTCCATCAGCATTTGACAATAGACCATTAAAATTCAATGAATTTGAAGAAAGAATTAATCAATGTATATTTGTAAGTGCGACTCCAGCAGATTATGAAAAAGAACATTCAAAAGATAATGTTGTAGAGCAGATTATTAGACCTACAGGATTGTTGGATCCTAAAATCGAGGTAAAACCTACTGAAAATCAAATAGATGATTTAATAGAGCAGATACATTCAGTGGTTGAAAAAGGTGATAGAGTTTTAACTACAACTTTAACAAAAAAAATGGCAGAAGATTTAACAGCATATTTAAGAAATGTTGGAATAAGAGTAAAGTATATGCATTCAGATATAAAATCTCTTGAAAGAGCAGAAATAATTAGAGATTTAAGAATAGGAGAATTTGACGTATTAGTTGGGATAAATCTTTTACGTGAAGGGTTAGACATACCTGAAGTATCTCTTGTAGCTATACTAGATGCAGATAAAGAAGGGTTTCTTCGTTCTGAAAGATCACTTATACAAACAATTGGGCGTGCAGCAAGAAATAGTGAAGGAAAAGTTATAATGTATGCTGATGTTTTAACAGATTCTATGGAAAAGGCTATACATGAAACTAATAGAAGAAGAGGAATTCAAGAAAAATATAATGAAGAACATGGAATAACTCCTCAGACAATTAGAAAGTCTATTAGAGATACTATTAAAGCTACAATTGTTGAAGATATACAAAATGAATATGACATAAATCCTGAAAATTCTGTAGAAGATATAATAAACAAATTAACAGATGAAATGTTGAAACATGCTCAATCTATGGAATTTGAAAAAGCAGCAGAATTAAGAGATAAGATAAAAGAATTAGAAAATATGAAATAATAGAAAAAACTAGCTAAATTATTTAGCTAGTTTTTTCCATTGATCTTTAAGCCGACTGTATTCTACCAAGTTTAGGTGGTGGAATCAAGTTACCATATTCATCATAATTTCTTTTTTCCCACCATTTTTCTTGGCTTGAATTATTAGTATTGTCGGAAGTAATACTATTTTCATCCACATTCTCAGAGTCTGTTATGACTTTAGAAGAACTAGTATTTGTACAGGTTTCTTCTGATTTCACTTTTGTTGGCGTATCTTCAATTTGGACATCTGAAAAACTTTCTGACGAACTTTGCGTATATTTTGTAGTTTTACATGGAGAGTAAATTAGAGAGAAAATACTTCCAAAAACCCATACACTGACTATAATCTTAAAAAACATCTTATGCGCAAGGTCAGTTTTAGAAAATTCTTTCGTATCATTTCCAAAACAAACAACTTTATTTATAAAATGTTTAGTTTTCCGTCTTAACTCGTCATAATTAAAACTTTTCATAAAGATCGCTCCTTTTTAGTTAATTATACATTATAAAAATGCACCAATTAATTATAACATATTTTAAATAAAATATCAAATAAACCTCCTAGCTGAGAAGCTAGGAGGCACATGTTTAAATATACCAGAAATGGTTATTTAAACTTTTTTGACATAGGTAAATACATTTTTTTGCCATAGCTATTGCCACAGCATGTATTTAATCCTAGTCAATAATTCTATAAAGAATTGTGTTTTTTATATATCATTTTAAAAATTGTTTGTCAATAAAAAATAAAAAAAATATTATAAAAATTAGCGTGATTCTGGTTGACATAAACATATGCATGTGTTATAATTTCTTTAAATTTTATGTAGAAATTATATTAAAACATTACATAAAATTTGTTATAATTTGTTGATTTTAGTAAACATTTATTATAAAATCTAACATATAATTAGTAATGTTAATATATTATAGAAATAGATAATGCAATATGAATAAATTAAAGAATTATAATAAAGTATTTTTACGTTTTTATATGTAGGGAGTGTCAAATATAATGAGAAATCTTGCAAAAAAAATTGAAGCAGATATACCATTAGATACAAATATAGATCAAGTTGAACTTAGAATTATCAATTCAACAGCTATAAAAGAAGATATTAGAACAATTAGAACTCAACATAATAAAGAAAACATTAGAACATATACATATTTATTTGTAAAAAGAATAATTGATATTATTTCAGCGATAGTAGGAATTATATTGTTAGTACCAATAATGCTAATGGTTAAAATTGCTTATTTAAAAGATGGTGATAATGCACCAATACTATTTAAACAAACACGAATTGGAAAAGGCGGTAAAAAAATTGATGTATATAAAATTCGTTCAATGGTAGTTGATGCAGATAATTTACTTATGAATATAATAGATAAAAATCCAGATTTAAAAAAGGAGTATTCAGAAAACAAAAAATTACGAAATGATCCTAGAATTACAAAAATAGGAAATTTTATTAGAAGAACAAGTATAGATGAATTTCCTCAATTTATTAATGTATTAAAAGGTGATATGAGTTTGGTAGGACCTAGACCTTATTTACATAGAGAAAAAGAAGATATGGGAATTTATTATGAAGATATAATTAATTGTAAACCTGGAATAACAGGTTTATGGCAAATTAGAGGAAGAAGTAATGTATGTTTTAAAAATAGATGTAAATTAGATAGTTTTTATAATAAACACAAAAGTTTTCTGTTAGATTTTAAAATATTTTTAAAAACATTTTATGTTGTATTTAAAAAAGATGGAGCTATGTAAAAAGACTAAAACAAGTAAATATGCTTGTTTTAGTCTTTTTATTATATACCAGTAAAGTATTCTAATATTTTCACTATTTAGAACATCTTAAAATTCACTATGCCAATTAATTAAAAATATATATTGAAATACAAAAATATTTTTGATATAATCAAACGGTATTTATTGCAAATTAAATAAATATTATTTATTACTTATATTATATGGAAGAAGGTTTCAAAAATGGATAATATAATAATAAAAAAAGCTAAAGTACATAATTTAAAAAATGTTAGTTTAGAAATTCCAAAAAATAAATTAGTAGTTGTAACAGGATTATCTGGCTCAGGTAAATCTTCATTAGCTTTTGATACTTTATATGCTGAAGGACAGAGGAGATATGTAGAGAGTTTATCTTCATATGCTAGACAGTTTCTTGGACTAATGGAAAAACCTGATGTTGAAAGTATAGAAGGGCTTTCACCAGCAATATCAATAGATCAAAAAACTACATCAAAAAATCCTCGTTCTACTGTGGGAACTGTAACAGAAATATATGATTATATACGTTTATTATATGCAAGAATTGGAATTCCTTATTGTCCAAATTGTGGTAGAAAAATTGAAAAGCAAACTATAGATCAAATTGTAGATAATGTAATGGAATTGCCAGTAGGAACAAAATTTCAAGTATTAGCACCAGTTATAAGAGGTAAAAAAGGAACTCACGTAAAACTTTTAGAGGATTTACAAAAAGAAGGATTTGTAAGAGTAATTGTTGATGGAAATCTTTATGAATTATCTGATAATATTGAATTAGATAAAAATATTAATCATAATATAGATATTATTGTTGATAGATTAGTTATAAAAGAAGATATTAGAAATAGGCTTACAGAATCTATAGAAACAGCAATGAAATATTCAAATAGTTTGGTCAAGATTGACCTACCAGGAAAAGAGGAGAAGTTATACAGTAGTAATTATGCTTGTCCGGATTGTGGAATTGGTTTTGAGGAACTTTCTCCTAGAATGTTTTCTTTCAATAATCCTTTTGGTGCGTGTCCATCATGTACAGGTATAGGATTTTTAATGAAAATGGATGAAGATTTAATAATTCCAGATAAAGATAAAACTTTATATAATGGTGTAAAGGCTTTTGGTGCAAGTACACTTAAAAAACCGGAGACTATGGCAAAAATGTATTTTGAAAGTATAGGTAAACACTATAATGTTGATATAAAAAAGCCTATAAAAAAGCTTCCACGAGAGTTTTTAGAAAAAATATTGTATGGTACAGGAGATGAAGTAATTGATTTTGAATATAAATCATCTTCTGGAGTAAGAAAATTTTCCACTCCATTTGAAGGAGTAATACCCACACTTGAAAGAAGATATAGAGATACAAAGTCTGAAAGTCAAAGAAATTTTTATGAATATTATATGAGTGAAGCTCCATGTACAGTATGTAATGGTGCAAGATTAAAACCAGAAGTGTTAGCTGTAAGAGTAGGAGATAAAAATATAAATGAACTTACAAATATGCCAATTAGAGCTATAAAAGAATATTTAGAAACACTAACTTTGAGTCAAAAAGACACAATGATAGCAGATTTAATATTTAGAGAATTAAATCAAAGATTACAATTTTTAATTGATGTTGGATTAGAATATCTTACTTTATCTAGATCAGCTGGAACCTTGTCTGGTGGAGAAGCTCAAAGAATTAGACTTGCAACTCAAATTGGTTCAGGATTATCTGGAGTCATGTATATTTTAGATGAGCCAAGTATAGGTTTACACCAAAGAGATAATGATAAACTTTTAGAAACACTTAGAAAATTAAGAGATTTAGGAAATACTTTAATAGTTGTTGAACATGATGAAGATACAATGTATGCAGCAGATCAAATTATTGATATTGGACCTGGTGCAGGTGTTCATGGAGGAAATATAATTGCTCAAGGAACAGCAGAAGAAATAAAAAAAGTTAAAGAATCAATAACAGGCCAATATTTGAGTAAGAAAAAACAAATTCCAGTTCCTAAAAAAAGAAGAAAATCAAATGGTAAAACAATAGAAATAATTAATGCATCAGAGCATAATTTAAAAAATGTATCAGTAAAGATTCCTTTAGGAGTATTTAATTGTGTAACAGGAGTTTCTGGATCTGGTAAATCTACTTTAGTAAATGATGTTCTATATAAATATTTAGCTAAAGAAATAAATAGAGCATCTGATAAACCTGGTAAATGTGAAAAGGTTAAAGGAATAAAGAACATTGATAAAATAATAAATATAGATCAATCTCCAATAGGTAGAACACCTCGTTCAAATCCAGCAACATATACAGGAGTATTTGACATAATAAGAGATTTATTTGCTGAAACTAATGAAGCTAAACTTAGAGGTTATTCAAAAGGAAGATTTAGTTTTAATGTAGAAGGAGGAAGATGTGAAGCTTGTCAGGGTGATGGAGTTCTTAGAATTGGAATGAACTTCTTACCAGATATTTATGTGCCTTGTGAAGTTTGCAAAGGTTCTAGATATAATAGGGAAACTTTGTTGGTAAAATATAAAGGAAAAAGTATTGCAGATGTTTTAGATATGACTGTTGAAGAAGCTTTAGATTTCTTTAGTAATCTTCCTAGAATAAAAGCTAAAATTCAAACTTTAAATGATGTAGGTTTAGGATATATTAAACTTGGACAACCATCTACAACTTTGTCAGGAGGAGAAGCTCAAAGAATAAAACTTGCTACAGAACTTTCAAAAAGAGCAACTGGAAAAACACTTTATATTTTAGATGAACCAACAACTGGTCTCCATATAGCTGATGTACATAGATTAGTTGATATATTACAAAGATTAGTTGATACAGGAAATACTATAATAGTTATCGAACACAATTTAGATTTAATAAAAACAGCTGATAATATTATTGATTTGGGACCTGAGGGAGGAGAAAACGGAGGAGAAATTGTTGGAATAGGAACTCCTGAGGAAATAGTAAAAAATGATAAATCCTATACAGGTAAATTCTTAAAAAAATATTTAGAAAGATAAAATTTTATCAAAAATAATAATAAATTATTTTTATATGTAAAAATTAATATATTTAGAATAAAAAACTACTTAAAAATAAATTATGAAATCAATTTATTCATTATAATATAGCCAATTTCATAATTACAATTTTAAGTAGTTTTTATACTTATTATTTACAATTAATTTTCTGATTTAGAATTATTTTGAGTTTCATTATTCTTGTTAGAACTTTTTGATTTGTTTTTCTTTTCTTTAGACATAAGTTCACCTCCAAAATTTATTGATAATATTATAACCAAAGAAAATTTTTTTATTCTTTCTTTTTAAATAAAAATTTTCTAAATTATAGTTGACAAAACAAACATTTTTGTTATAATTGCATTATAAATTTAATATCATTATAATAATTTCCCATTTAGGAAATTGGGTTGAAATAATAATTAGACTTCATCTTAATTTATTAAATTTCTTCCAAAACCTCTTCTGGAGCTGAGCAATAGCAAAGCCTCAGGAGAGGTTTTAATTTATATAATAGGAAAGTAATCCTTTCCTAATTATATAAAAGCACTACACGCAAAAAGAACTTTACTTTTCGAAATAAAAATGATATAAATAGTATTTGAGGTGAGAAAAATGTTTGTAAGTCAAGATTATGTAATTGGATTTAGAGATATAGATAAAAATTATGAATTAACTAATAAAGCCTTATTGGGCTTTTTTGAAGATACAGCAGGGAAACATTCTAATATAGTTGGATATGGGCTTTTAGATATTTCAAGAACAAAAAAAACTTGGTTTTTAATATCAATTAAATTAAAGGTATTTAAAAGACCAAAATATAGTGAAAAAATTACAATTACTACATGGTGTACTGAAAGGAAAAATTTATATGCTATTAGAAATTATGAAGCAAAAAATGAAAAAGGTGAAGTTTTTGCAATAGCATCATCAAAATGGGTATCTATAGATGCAGAAAATAACTCTATATTGAAGTTTAATGATGAATTAAATAATGAATTTGGACCTGAAACTAAAATGAATTTTGAAGATGAACGAACATTTAAAATAAAAGAACCTACAAATTATTCAATTTCAAAAGAATTTCAAATTCATAAATCTATGATAGATATAAATAATCATGTACACAATACTTATTATTTAGATTTTTTGAAAGAAGTAGTCCCAGAAGAGATTCAAAATAAAGAAATTAACGAATTAGAGATATTATATAAAAATCAAATTTTTTATGATGATACTATAACTATTTTATATTCAAAAGAATTAGAAAATAATTATGTTGTAATAAAATCTGATGATTCAAAAAAAGTAAATGCAATTATTAAATTCTAATTTTTGACGAATCTTAAATAATATGATATAATAATTGTCAAATCTTTAATAGAAAGGAAGTTTTTCAAAATGAAAAGCCGGACAAAACTTTTAATCTTAGTGTCAGTCTTTGCGATTGCAATATCGTTAGTTGTATCGCTTAACAGAAGAAAGGAGTTAATTGAGTCAGATTCTAATGGATCAACAATTTCGTCTGAAAGTTTAGATGTATCTTCAAGTTCCAGCGTTCCAGATGAGAATGAAACCAGCAGTTATACAATAGAAAAATCTTCTACAAAGGTTATTGGATTTCATCCATTACCTGAAGATATAATGAATGAAGTGTATGTTTGGCAACAGATTTATCCTAATATGGACATCGGAGTTGGAATCTATTCGTTGGATGGAGAAAGTGGGTATCAGTATAACGAAGACTGTTACATTAATAGTGCATGTACTATTAAAGCAGCATATGCAATGTATGTGCTAAAAAAATGTGAGGCAGATAATATTGATATATGGAATACTTTCTTAACCTACGAAGAAAGACATTATGATCCAGATGGTAGCGGACAAATTGTTCTTTATGCCAATTTTGGTCAACAATACTGTATAGGAGATTTGATATACTATCTGCTTAGAGTCTCTGATAATGCAGCATATTCAATGTTATTGGAAATGTTCCCTTTAAATGACTTTTACATTGAAAACAGTAAAATTGGAGGAGAAAATGATGGTCAAAAATGGGGTAAAGCAACAGTTCAACAACGGAAAAATGAGTGGCTTGAAGTATACAATTATGCAAATTCAAATTCAGGATACTCAAATGTCTTACTAAATAATATGTGTGGAACACCTTATGCATATTTACTCAATTCGATGAAAGATTATCATTATTATTTACATAAGTCAGGATGGAGTGATTCATATACATATCCTTCTGCTGGAGACTGCGCAATAATAGATGATCAGTATTTAATAATAGTTCTTACCCAAGATTATTCAACTGGGAGTGGGCATATTGATTGCGTAGAAGCAATTGGAAGAGCTGCTGAAAATTATTGTGATATGAGAAGAGGAGAAATGTTCTAAAAATAAAAAGTGTAGAGTTAAATTTAACTCTGCACTTTTTATTTTATATGCGTAGAACAAATTCACGGAAAGCCAAAGAGAAATATTGAAATATAGCTAATATTAAGGCTTTCAGATTTGTTATATAATAGGAAAGTAATACTTTCCGATTTGTTCTACTAGTATTTTTCAATATTTATTATAATATATTGACTTTAAATTTTATTATTGCTATAATACAAACAAAAATTTGCTAAAATCTTAAAAAGGGGGCAATAAAATGGATAAAACAGATAAACTTGATAATTTAATAAATATTATAAAAGAAAAATATGGATTGTATTTGATAAAAACAAAAGAAGATTTATTTATAAATAAAAATTATAAAAAAATTAAAGAGAAAAAATGAATAAATCCTATTGAATTATGAAAACTATATATATATAATATGAAAAAATGTAATGAAATATTCGGAGGCAAGATTAATATGTATAAGATTTTGAAGAAAAGATTCTTAAATAGTAATACTTTTGAAATGATAATAGAAGCTCCTAGAGTTTCTAAAAATTGTATGCCAGGTCAATTTATAATTTTAAGAATAGATAATGAAGGAGAAAGAATTCCTTTAACTATAGCTGATTATGATAGAGAAAAAGGAACAATAACAATAGTTGTTCAGGCAATAGGCGCTTCTACCACTAAACTATCTTATTTAAATGAGGGAGATTATGTTGAGGATTTTGCTGGTCCAATAGGAATGCCTTCAGAATTTACAAAAGAGAATATAGATGATTTAAAAAGAAAGAAAATTCTTTTTGTAGGAGGAGGAGTGGGAGTAGCTCCAATCTATCCTCAAGCAAAATGGTTACATGATAATGGAATTGATTGTGATGTTATTGTTGGTGCTAGGTCTAAAGATATATTAATATATGAGAATGAGCTTAAAAGTGTTAGTAAAAATTTATATATAACAACAGATGATGGTAGCTATCAAAGAAAAGGATTAGTAACTAATGTTATTGAAGATTTATATAATGAGGGGAAAAAATATGATGTATGTATTGCAATAGGGCCATTAGTAATGATGAAATTTGTATGTTTGCTTACTAAAAAGTTAAATCTAAAAACAATTGTTAGTATGAATCCTATTATGGTTGATGGTACAGGTATGTGCGGGTGTTGTAGGATAAATGTTGGAAATGAGGTTAAGTTTGCTTGTATAGATGGACCAGAATTTGATGGACATAAAATTGATTTCGATAATGTAATTAAAAGATCAAAAATATATAAAACCGAAGAAGGAAGAGCCATGTTAAAATTACAAGAAGGAGATACACACCATGGCGGATGTGGTATTTGTGGAGGTGATAAATAATGGACAAAAAAACTAGAGTTATAGTTCCTGAACAAGATCCAAAAGAAAGAGCTAAAAACTTTAGAGAAGTTTGTTTAGGATATAATGAAAAAGAAGCTAAAGAAGAAGCTGAAAGATGTTTGAATTGTAAAGTTCCTCAATGCAGAAGAGGATGCCCAGTGTCTATAAATATTCCAGGATTTATTGAAGAGATAAAAAATGGAGATTATAAAAAAGCATATGAAATTTTATCAATTGATACAAATTTACCTGCTATATGTGGTAGGGTATGTCCTCAAGAAACTCAATGTGAAGGTAAATGTATCCTTGGACTAAAATCAGAACCAATTGCAATTGGAAAATTAGAGAGATTTGCTTCAGATTATGCTAGAGAACATAATATAGATGTTGAACCTAAAATTGAGAAAAGAGGTATTAAAGTAGCAGTTATAGGATCTGGACCAGCAGGTCTTACATGTGCTGGTGATTTAGCAAAAAAAGGATATGATGTTACAATTTTTGAAGCTCTTCATAAAGCAGGCGGAGTTCTAACATATGGTATACCAGAATTTCGTTTACCTAAAGACACAGTAGTAAATAGTGAAATAGCAAAAATAAAAAAATTAGGTGTAAAATTTGAATATAATGTTATAATTGGTAAAACTATTACAATAGATCAACTCATTAAAGAAGAAAACTTTAAAGCTGTTTTTATAGGTTCTGGAGCAGGTAATCCTAGATTTATGGGAATACCTGGAGAAGATTTAAATAATGTATTTTCTGCAAATGAATTTTTAACTAGATCAAATTTAATGAAAGCTCCATTGGAGAATTATGATACACCTATTTATGTTGGAAAAAAGGTCGCAGTAATAGGTGGAGGAAATGTTGCAATGGATGCTGCTAGAACAGCTTTAAGATTGGGTGCTAAAACTACTATAGTTTATAGAAGAAGTGAAGCAGAACTTCCAGCTAGAAGAGAAGAGATTCATCATGCTATGGAAGAAGGAATAGAATTTAAAATGCTTACTAATCCTATAAAAATATTATCAGATGATAATGGGAATGTTACAGGAATGACGTGTGTGAAAATGGAACTTGGAGAACCAGATGAATCTGGAAGAAGAAAGCCAGTTCAGATTAAGGGGTCAGAATTTGATTTAGATGTAGATATGGTCATAATGGCACTAGGAACTACTCAAGTTGATGTTATTGCAAAATCTACTCCTGGATTAGAAGTAAATAGTAGAAATTGTATAGTAGTTGATGATGTTACAGCACAAACTTCAAGAAAAGAAATATTTGCAGGAGGAGATGTTACCAGTGGAGCTTCAACTGTTATTTTAGCAATGGAAGCTGGAAAAAAAGCTGCTAAAGGAATTGATGAATATTTATCAAATAATTTTAATTAAATTTAAAAAATAATTGTTATTTCCAATGATTATTGTATTGGCGTCCATCGGACGCCCGCAAAAAAAATATATCTGAAATTGTTATAAATGTTGTATGGGCGCTAATTGGGCGCCCGAATTTTTTGCTTTGCTAAAATTTTCTTAGAAAATTTATCTGCTGTTATTCTAATATTCTATTGACACAGAACCAATGTTTGTATATAATAATACAAAAGAACAATAGTTTGTGATATTTCGTTGAAAAACAAATATATATGATAGTTAAAATATTTATAATTTTATGAAAATAATTAGAATAATAATAATTATAAAACAATTATTGTAAGTGTAGAAGAATTTTAAGAATTACAGAAAACTAACAATTATTAAAAGATAAAGATTTAATAAATATATTCTAATATTTAATAAATTGATTTTTTATTGATTTATTATTTACTTAATATTATAATGTTAGCGAGGTCTTTACATACAAGGAAAGTTATATACAGAATATTGGAGGAAAAAATGATAGAAAGAGAAAATAATCCTTATTTCTTGAATGATTTTTTAGATTATTCATCTACAATTCTAAATAAATCTCAAAATACAATAAAAGAGTATAATTATGATATAACTCATTTTTTAAAATTTATAATGTATAGATTTAAATTGATAACAGGAATAAAAGAAGAGGATATTAGAGAATCTAATATTGATATATCGGATTTAGATTTAGATATAATTGAAAAAATCACTTTAGAAGATATTCATGCTTTTTTAGGATATTTAAAAAATAATTTTAATAGTAAACCAGCAACTTTATGTAGAAAAACAGCTAGTATAAGAATGTTTTTTAAATATTTATGCAATAAAACTAAAAAAATAGAAAAAAATCCAGCTCAAGATCTTGAAAGCCCTAAAATAGGAAAAAGATTACCAAAATATTTAAGTTTAGATGAGAGTAAAAAACTTTTAGAAGTATCTGCTAGTCCAAAACCAAATTCAAAAGGTAATCATGATAATTCAGAAAGAAATTATGCAATTATTACACTTTTTTTAAATTGTGGAATGCGTTTATCAGAGCTAGTTAATATAAATATTAAAGATATTGATTTTTCAGAACAAAAGCTTAATGTAATTGGAAAGGGTAATAAAGAAAGAACAATATATTTAAATAAAGCATGTATAAATGCAATTAATAATTATTTAAATATTAGACCAAAAGAAGGAATACATTATTCTTCTAAAGATGCATTATTTTTAAGTGAACAAAAAAGAAGAATAAGTAATAGAACAGTTCAATATATTGTAAAAGATGAACTAATGCTTGCAGGTATAGATTCAAGAAAGTATTCTGTACATAAGCTTCGCCATACTGCTGCAACATTGATGTACAAATATGGAAATGTTGATATTAGAGCTTTGCAAGAATTATTAGGACATGAGAGTATTTCTACTACAGAAATATATACACATGTTGATAATGATCAAATTAGAAATGCTGTTGAAAATAATCCATTAGCAAATATTTAATAGTAAATTTTATATTTAAAAGGAACTGTAAAAATGTTAGATACAATTACTGAGGAATTAAAATTAGAAAATTGTACTTTATGCCCACATAAATGTGGTATAAATAGAAATGGCGGAAAAATTGGTAGATGTAAATCTACTAACAAAGTAAAAATTGCTTTGTATTCAATACATAATTTCGAGGAACCATGTATTACTGGAGAAAATGGATCTGGAACAATCTTTTTTTCAAATTGTAATTTAAATTGTGTTTATTGTCAAAATTATGAAATTAGTCAATTAGGAAGAGGTACAGAAATTACAATAGCTGAACTTGCACAAATTTTTTTAATACAACAAGATAGAAAAGCAGAAAATATTAATTTAGTAACACCTACAAGTTATGTACCGCAAATTATAGAAGCAATAAAATTAGCAAAAAATAAAGGATTAAATATTCCAATTATATATAATACAAATTCATATGAAAATATAGAAACTTTAAAAATGTTAGAAGGGTATATTGATGTATATTTACCAGATTTAAAATATTCAGATAATATTATTGGAAAAAAATTCTCAAAAATAGATAATTATTTTGAAATAGCTACAAAAGCAATAAAAGAAATGATTAGGCAAGTGGGAACTCCAAAAATAAATGAAAATGGTGTAATACAAAAAGGAGTGATTATTAGACATTTAGTTTTACCAAATAATATTGAAAACAGTATCAATGTTATTAAATGGATAAAAGAAAATATGCCAAACGAAGTATATGTTAGTATTATGGCACAATATTTTCCTACATATCAAGCAAAAGAAATACATGAAATTAATAGAAAATTAAATAAAGAAGAATGGGAAAAAATAGAAAATTATATAGAAAAAATTAATATTGAAAATGGTTATATTCAAGATTTAGGAGAACATGAAGAAGAATATGTTCCAAAATGGAATTTTAATGGTTTAGATTATAATTTTTAAAAATTTTATATAATAATATATGATAAGGAGATTCAATTATGGGAATGGCTATTAAAAGAGCGATTATTGTTATTTTAGGATTAGTATTACAAATTCTATTATCAGTATCAATTTATTTATATTTTATAGAACATATTGCATTTATTAATATTCTTTTTGCAGTAATAGGTTTATTACTTGTTTTAAGATTAATAAAAAATAGCAAAAATTATTCATATACGTTACCATGGATTATTATTTTAATATTATTTCCATTGGTAGGAACATTACTTTATATAATATTAGGTAGCAATAAAGCAAAAAGTAAAACTTTAAAAAATATTTTACAAAGTGAGACAGTGAATAAAAAATATTTAGTTCAAGATGAAAAAATTATTGAAGAATTAAAAGATAATAGTAAAATAAAATATTTAAGCAATTTTTCAGGCTATCCTGTAACTAAAAATAATGATGTTACATATTATCCACTTGGTGAAAAAGCATTTGAAGCAATATTGGAAGAATTAAATAAAGCTGAAAAATTTATATTTTTAGAATATTTTATAGTATCTCATGGAAAAATGTGGCATTCAATATTAGACATTTTAGAAAAGAAGGCAAAACAAGGTGTTGATGTTCGTGTAATGTATGACGATTTAGGATGTTTATCTACTTTAAATAAATCATATTCTAAAGAACTTCAAGAAAAAGGAATAAAATGTATAGTATTTAATAATTTAAATCCAATTGCAGGTGTAATAATGAATAATCGTGATCATAGAAAAATCATGGTTATTGATGGAAAAGTAGCATTTTCCGGTGGAATAAATATTGCTGATGAATATATAAATATTAATAGTAAATATGGACATTGGAAAGATAATGGAATACGTATTATTGGTGACGCTGTATGGAATTATACTGTAATGTTTTTAACAATGTGGAATGCTTTTAGAAATGATGATGAAGATTTTACAAAATTCAAGTATGATTATAGTTATAAATCAAATACTAGTGGTTATGTAGTTCCTTATGGAGAGACACCTCTTGATGAAGAGATAACTGGTGAAGATGTTTATCTAAACATAATTAATCAAGCAAATCACTACGTATACATTTTTACACCATATTTAATTATTGATACAGACATGATAAATAGTTTAAATTTAGCAGCAAAAAGAGGTGTTGATGTTCGAATAGTAATTCCTGGTATACCAGATAAAAAGGTAGTTTACACTTTAACAGAATCATATATTGAACCATTAGTGAAATCAGGTGTAAAGATATACAAATATACACCAGGATTTGTACATTCAAAAGTTTATGTATCAGATGACAGAGTTGCTACATGTCGGAACAATTAATATGGATTATAGAAGTTTATATCTACATTTTGAATGTGGTTGTTATATGGAAAATTTAGATGTTATTCAAGATATAAAAAAGGATTTATTAGAAACTATTGAAAAAAGTCATGAAGTTACAAATTCTGAAGCTAAAACTGGTTTATTAAAATCAATATGGCAAGCAATGCTAAGATTAGTAGCTCCATTGATGTAATAAAAATCTAATATAATAAAAAAAGATATGTTTAATAAAGAAAACATATCTTTTTTATATTACAGAAAATTTCTCTAATTTTCGCAAACTAACAACGGACATAGACTTTGATTCTAATATAAAAAATATTTGCTATTGTTATATTTAGAATTTATTATTTAGAATTTATTATGTAACGAATAATAGTAATAACTATGTTTTTATCCTCTTCATTTAATAAATTAAGAGAATTGATAATTGTGGAATCAACATTTGTTTCAGGTTGTATGATAATATCTGCAAATAAAGCATTAGTATCAACTTTAAGGATTTTACATAAATCAACTATAGTTTGAATACTAAGTCCTGTTTTTCCATTTTCAATTAAACTAATAAAATTAATAGATTTTTGCAAATCACCTGCAAGACTTTCTTGACTTAAACATCTTAATAAACGAATTTGTCTAATATTTTTACCAAGAATTTCAAGGAGATTGTTTTTATTTGAATCATACATAAAATATCACCTCTAACTAATAAGATTGTATAAAACAATGATACTTTATAGAAGAAAATGGTACTTTAAAATATACAAGTGATACTTGAAAACATAAAGTGGTTGTGATAAGATATAAAAACAAAATATATGTACAAAATACAATTTTCGATAATTAAAAAGGGAGATAGAGGATGGATAAGTCAGAAAATACAAATAATAAACAAATAATACCAAGATTTGTAAAAAAAAGTAATATTGTATTATATATAATTTCTATAATTATTATTATTTTTACTTCTGTAATAAAATATAAAGATTATAATGTTAATTATAATAATGCAGATGCTACATGGCATACATTATTAACTATAGAATCATATAATGAAACACCTATTTCAAAGCATTTATTTTTACCAATTGTTAGCTTGGGAAAAAGTACAGATAAGCATATTCCTTGGGGTTCTACAATTCCAGATAAAGAAGGCAATTTTTATTACACATCTTTTTCACCAGCTGGTTTCTTTTTACCATGGTTATTTATGAAAGTATTTCATTTACCAGTTTCTGAAAAAAGTTTATATATATTTAACACAACACTTTTTATATTATCTGCATTATTATGGGTTAAAATTATTTTATTTATATATGAAAAAAGAAATAAACATACTAATTTTCTTGCGATAATAGCACTATTATTATATATATCTGCACCTGAAATATTACATGGTATGGGAATTGTATATTGGCATCAATCAGTTTTTCAATTAACATTTTTAATTCAACTTTATTCATATCTGTTATCTAAGAAAAATAATAAAACTATATCAAAACTCATTTTTTATGGAACGACATTATTAAATCCTTATATTGAATGGACAGGATATATTGCGAATTGTGGTTTTGCTTTAGTTGAGTTTATTAGTTATTGGAAAGAAAATAAGAAAAAAGCAATTAAAAATTCAATTTTAATTATTTTATTGACAATTGGATCTTTTATACTATTTTGTTCACATTATTTATTAATAGTAAAAGCAAAAGATTTCTTTATTGTACTTAGAAATAGATTTATGGCTCGTAGTATAACAAATACAGTATCTATTACTGCTTTGATTACAGGATATTTAACTTCATTTAAATATGTGTGGGTATTACTTTTATTATTCTTAATTTGGAATTTTACTAAAAATAAAAAATTAGAATGTGAGAATAGAATAATTATTTTATTATGCTTTTTTCCAATAATAGAAAATTTTATTATGAAGCAACATGCTATTTCATATAGTTATGATAGAATGAAACTGATTTTTCCTATTTCAATATTAATATGTGAGGTAATATGTAATATTATTGAAAATACTAAAAGGGAAAAGGCAACATTAACAATTATTTTAATTACAACTATTCTTTGTTCTATAATGAATGTAAGAAGTTATACTAATAGCACAGCATACATATGGATAGCAGATTATAGAAAAGATAATGAAAAATTAGCAACATATATTAATTCAAATTATGAAGATTCCGTTTTGGGAATAGAAAATGTTAGTGTTAGAGGATATTTAAATATGCTTTTTAAAAGAGGAATATATGAATTTACAAATTATGAAAAGTGTAAAAATATTGCTCAATCAACTAATAAGAAATATATTGTTTTACTTTATGTTGATAAGATTGCTTTATGGAATACATATAAACTTGGTGGAGCGACTATATATGATACTGAAACAAATACTGTACAAAAAATCTCAATAAAAAATGGAGAAATTGAAAACGTCAAATAAATTTATATGAGGGGCTTATATGGTCTCTCATATTCTATTTAGTAGGAAAATTCCCTGTAAATAGATTGAAAAAAATATTATAAAATTAAAAAATAAATTTTTACAAATATATAAAATTATGTAAGTCAAATTGACAAGAAACTTAAAATACTGTATAATGTTGCTGTAAAAATGTTCATAACAATAAGAGAAATTTTATTAAAATTTCTCATGGTTTTCAGAAAGGAGTAATAATTATGAGCAGAAACTTTGAAAATTTAAAAGGCACTTATGATTACTTACCCGAAAAACAGATTATTCGGGAAAGAATCAAAACAGTATTGCAAAGCGAATTCATAAAATATGGATTTGCACCTGTGGAAACACCAATTCTCTGTAAGTTTGACTTATTAGCATCCAAATATTCAGAGGGTGCTGATATATTGAATGAAACATACAAGTTAAGCGATCAGGGAAAAAGGGAGTTGGGTTTAAGATATGATTTAACAATCACTTTCTCAAAGCTGATTAGTTCGAATCCTAATATAACCCTACCCTTCAAACGGTATGAAATCGGCAAGGTGTTCAGAGACGGACCAGTCAAAGTAGGTAGAAACAGAGAATTCACGCAATGTGATGTCGACGTTGTTGGAGTTAAAAGTATCTTGGCTGAAGCTGAATACATGATGATGACAAATGATGTCTATAAGAAACTGGGGCTAGATATTGAAATAGAGTTCAACAACAGAAAACTTCTAACTGGCATAATTTACTGTGTTTTTGGAAATATTCCTGAAGATACTTTAAGGAAGTCAATCATGCTAATTGACAAGTTTGCTAAACTCACAGAAAAAGAACTGCTGGAAGAATTTGAAATCATCGGAGTTGAAAGTAAGAAAGTTGAAATCTTGAAAGAGATTTTGAATTCAGATTATGCAACTCTAAAAGAAAAAATGAAACCATACGACAATGATCTAGTAAATGAAGGTCTTGCTGAAGTTGATGACCTATATCGTTACCTTGAAGGAACAGAAGCAGTTAAGTGTATGAAATTTGCACCATACTTAGCTAGAGGTATCGATATTTACACAGGAACTGTGTGGGAAATCTTTCTTAAAGACAGAAAGGTTGGAAATCAGGAATTCAATTTAAGTATCGGCGGTGGAGGAAGGTTCGATAAAATTATCACGTCTTTCGTTGATGATGGAAGCGAATATCCTGCTGTCGGAATGTCATTTGGATTAGATGTCATTTATGAAATCCTAATCTTAAAGGAAGCTGGAAAAAAAATATCTACAGTTGACTTATATGTTATTCCGATGAACACAGAGGTAGAATCTTTCAAGTTTGTATCCAAAATGAGAGCTATAGGAGTAAGAACCGAAATTGAGAAAAAAGTTCAAAAATTGAAAAAGAGTATGAACTTTGCCAATAAGATGAATATTCCATATGTAATCATAATTGGTGAAAATGAAATTAAAAATAATACAGTTCAGTTAAAAGATATGAGTTCTGGAAAAATACAGGAATTTTGTCTGACTAACTATGAAGGTATAAAAGATTTCATGAACTTATGATAAACTCTTCTGGAAATCTAGGAGGCCACACAATTAGTGTGGTCTCCTTTCAAAATTAATAAAGTATATAAAATAAAAAGATTGAAAAAATAAATTAATACTTGACAAGAAGAAAAAAATAATGTATTATAATAAAAAATTTTAGAGGTATTAAGAATGAACAAGAAAAATATTTTAAATAAAGTGCATCATCATTTTTATACTTGTGTCTAAAATAAAATGGGCACAAGTTCATTTGATGTGCCTATATAATAAATAGTAATATTAAAATATGTAGGTAAATAATATAAGTCAATATATTGTTTACCTTTTTTTTTAGGAGGAAGAAATGGAATTATATAAGTTTGCTATACCAGAAGAAAGTAGTGGTGTAATAGTAGATAATGTAAATAAACTAAGAAAATTCGAAGAAAAATTAAGAACGATATTTTATGAAGAAAACTATTTAGAAACATTGATGCCAACCTTTGAATATGTTGAATTATATAAAAGTGTATATAAAAATTTAGATGAAAGTACATTATTTAAATATATTGATAAAGAAGGAAAAGATGTTGCATTAAGATGGGATTTTACAGTACCACTAGCAAGATATTATATTGCTCAAAAAAAAGATGAAATTGCAAGATATTGTTATTTTGGAAAAGTATATAGAAAAGAAAAAGAACATAAAGGAAAGAGTAGTGAAATATATCAAATTGGTACAGAATTAATTGGAAAAAAAGCAATTGAAGGAGATGTTGAATGTATATCTCTATTGAAAAAATCATTACCAATATTTGAGTTAAAAG
The DNA here is from genome assembly GCA_947631185.1 of uncultured Clostridia bacterium. Taxonomy (GTDB): domain Bacteria; phylum Bacillota; class Clostridia; order TANB77; family CAG-508; genus Scatovivens. The sequence goes on from CANRKJ010000001.1 coordinate 97,843, forward strand.
ATTTAAAAATAGAATTAGGTTCTGCAAGATTTTATAATAGACTATGTCAACTAGCTGGAGAGGAAAGAAAAGAAGAATTCTCTAATTTATTAATTCAAAAAAATATTAGTGGATTAAAAAAGTTTAGTGAAAAATATAACTTGGAAGAAAGTTTAAAAAATTTTATAACATCATTACCTAGGTTAAATGGAAATATAGATGTATTAAATGAAACAATAGAAAATTTAGAGGATGAAGAATTACGAAATAGTTTGATGGAACTAAAAGAGTTATATGAAACTATGAATATGAAAGAACAAGATTTATTTGACTTAGCTTGTGTACCTAATATGGAATATTATACTGGAATAATATTTAAGGTTTATAGTAAATATGTTGAAGAACCTATAATAAGTGGAGGAAGATATGATAAATTGTATGAAAATTTTGGAAAGAATGTTCCAGCAATAGGTATGGCATATTATATGAATAATATCTTGAAAGCAATTGCGAAAGTAGGTGAGGAAAATGTTGAAAATAGCATTAACTAAAGGAAGAATTGAAAAAAAAATGACAGAAACATTAAAAAAGATAGGATATAACATTGATCCATTAATAAACAAGGATAGAGAGTTACAAATAAATATAGAAGATAAAATGGAAATAATCTTTGCAAAGTCAAATGATGTTGTTACTTTTGTTGAACATGGAATTGTTGATATAGGAATTGTGGGAAGTGACACTTTGCTAGAAAACCCATTTAAAGATTATTATGAGTTATTAGATTTAGAAATTGGTAAATGTTCATTTGCTGTGTGTAGTTATCCAAATTTTAAAAATATCAAATTTAATAGAAGAAAAAGAATTGCAACAAAATATCCAAATATTGCTAAAAAATATTTTGAAAGTAAAGATGAAGATGTAGAAATTATAAAATTAGAGGGTTCAGTAGAATTAGGTCCCGTTGTAGGATTAACTGATGCAATTGTTGATATAGTTGAGACTGGAGCAACATTGAAAGCAAATGGATTAGAGGTAATAGATACAATTATTGAAGTAAGTACAAGATTAATTTGTAATAAAACAAAATTTAAATATAAAAAGGAAGAAATTTTAAATTTAATTGATTTAATAGAAAAATATAAAGTTACTCGGATAATAGTCTCAATCCACTGAAATGGTTGACTTTTAAAATAAGATGATATATAATACCTCATGTAGTAATATGAACCTTAGGTATAGATATTTTTATACCTACCTCTATTAAGAAAAAAGGAGAGATACAATATGAAAGCAATGCATAGTAACAAATCGTTTAGTGTTGAGTATTCAATTTATGTACCAGCAGGAAATGATACTGCTTTTGTATATGGATTGAATTATACTACACACCAAAAGAAACTTATCAACGATGCAATTATGGCAAAACATTCTAATGTTGAACAAGTTGGATTTATTGATCCTACTGGAAAGCCTGAATTGCAGATGGCAGGCGGAGAGTTTTGTGGAAATGCAACAAGAAGTGCTGCTGCGATTTATTTAAATGGTAAGGAAGGCAGTTTGAAAATGACCGTCAATTTTAAAGACACCATTAATGCTGGTGTTGATAAAAAAGGAAAAGCATGGTGCGAAATTCCACTTTATCATGGAACAGATGTTATTACTGAAAAAGAGCCAGGAATTTTCATTGTCAAAATGAATGGAATGGTTACAGTTGTAATCCAAGAAAATGTAGCTAAGAAATACCTTAATGATAAGGATGATTTAAAAGCTACAGGTATGAAATTTATTCATCAGTACAATCTTGAGAACAGTGAAGCAGTGGGTGTTATGTTCTGTGAACGAGAAAAAGGCTTATTAAAGATTAATCCAATTGTTTGGGTTAAATCAATTAATACACTTTTTTATGAAACAGCATGTGGATCAGGAACAACTGCAGTTTGTATGGTTGAGGCTTTTTTGAATCAAAGAAGTCAAGAAGTTGATGTTTTACAACCTTCTGGAATGATAATAACAGCCAAGATAGTTTATTCAGAAGGAAAAATATCAAAAGCAACAATATTAGGCAATGTGGAGACAGATGGAAAAAAATACTCTGTGAAAATCTTATAAAAGGGGGAAAACTACATGATGAAACGGAGAATTGGAGCAATAACTCCAGATAAAATTGAGGACTTTATGAATTTATATAAAGTTTTCAGAAATTCACCATATTATGAGGCATGGACAGATCAGATGATTCAAGATGAATATAATGATTTGTTGGTAGATGGACATGTATGTGGATACTATCTGGATGATGTTTGCGTAGGTCTTATCACTTTTAGACCTATGAGACTTAAGGATTTACACCCTGTCCATTATGAGCATCCAGAAAAAGTCGCTTATCTTGCAGATATAACTGTCTTGCAAGAACATAGAGGAAAAGGAATTGGAACATGTTTAATGCGGTATTCATTTGAAGTTCTTAGGCGAGAAGGTTTTGAAAAACTTTATATGAAAACTTTAGAAATTGGTAAATCAATGTCATATGGTATTGCGATTAAATTAGGTTTTAAACTCTTAGAAGGTGTAACAAGTGTTGATAAAATGGAACGACTTATAAAGGAAAGGAACGAGGAAGATATTAAAATCTACCTTGAAAAGGAGCTTTAAATTTGAATAATTTCATCAAAAAAAGGGAGGCATAAAATTTTGCCTCCCTAAATACAAAAATAAGAAAGAAGGTTTGAATATTTTGAAAGTAATATTAAATTCTATAAAAGATATACATCACCATAATATCAAACCTGTATCTTTACGATAGATGTTGTAATAGGTACAGGTTAATGCTTGTGCCTATTTAGTTAATTAATAAACTATGTAGGCAAATACTTACATAGTTTATTTTAATGTTAGGAGAATTTAGTTGATGGTTGTAATAATAGATTATAATGTTGGAAATGTAAAAAGTGTTTTAAATACTTGTAAAAGAATAGGATTAGATGTAATTATATCAAGGAAAAAAGAAGATATAGAAAAAGCAAGAGGAATTATATTGCCTGGAGTTGGAAGTTTTCCTATTGCAATGAAAAATTTAAAGGATTTTGGATTACTAGAAATATTGGACAATTGTAAAAATAAAGGTACTAAAATTTTAGGTATATGTTTAGGAATGCAAATATTATTTGAAAAAGGTTATGAAATACAAGAAACAAAAGGGTTGGGGTATCTAAAAGGAGAAGTAAAACTAATTAAAACTAAGGAAAAATTACCACATATGGGATGGAATCAACTATTATTTAATAAAAAACATCCTATTTTGAATAATATAAACGAAAAAGATGATGTTTATTTTGTTCATTCTTATATGGCAGATTTTAATATTAATGAATTAATATGCTATACAGAATATGGAGGTGTAAGGATTCCCGCTTTAGTCGGGAAAGATAATGTATTGGGCTGTCAATTTCATCCAGAAAAAAGTGGAGATGTTGGAGAAAATATTCTAAAAGCATGGAAGGAGATAATTAAATGTTAATATTACCGGCAATTGATTTAAAAGATGGAGAAGCAGTAAGATTATATAAAGGAGATTATAATAATAAAAAAGTTTATAGTAAAGAACCTGAAAAATTAGCAGGACAATTTGAACAAATGGGTGCAAAAATAATACATTTAGTTGATTTAGATGGAGCAAAAAATGGCTATTGTGCAAACTATGAAACTATTAAAAAAATTAGAGAAACTGTTTCAATTAAAATTGAATTAGGTGGTGGAATAAGAGACAAAAGAACAGTAGATATGTATTTAAATGAACTAAAAATTGATAGAATAATACTTGGAACAGCTGCGATTACTAATTTAAATTTTTTGAAAGATGTATTAAATGATTATGGTTCAGAAAAAATAGTTGTTGGAGTTGATATAAAAGAAAATTTTGTTTCTACATCTGGATGGACAAAAACCACAAATGTAAATTATATAGATTTTATTAAAGAATTAGAAAAGATAGGAATAAAATATATAATAGTTACAGACATATCAAAAGATGGAACTTTATCTGGTCCAAATTTTGAATTGTATAAAAAAATTAAAGAAAATACAAATATTAATTTTATTGTATCAGGTGGAATAAAAAATAAGGAAGATGTATTACAAGTTGCAAATTTGAATTACTATGGATGTATAATTGGAAAAGCATATTATGATGGAAAAATCGATTTAATGGAGGTATTAAATGCTTAGAAAGAGAATAATTCCATGTTTAGATATAAAAAATGGAAAAGTAGTAAAAGGTATTAATTTTGTAGACCTAACTGATATAGGTGATCCAATTGAATATGCAAAAATATATGAAAACCAATGTGCTGATGAAGTTGTTTTTTTAGATATTACAGCAAGTTATGAGGGAAGAAAAACCATGAAAGCTGTGATTGAAAAAGGAGCAAATGAACTTAGAATTCCTCTAACAGTTGGTGGAGGTATTAGAAATATTGAAGATTTTAGAGAAATATTGAAAAGTGGTGCAGACAAAATATCTATTAATTCATCTGCTGTTAATAATCCAACACTAATAGAAAAAGCATCAAAAGAATTTGGTTCACAATGTGTTGTTGTTGCAATAGACAGTAAAAGAGATGAAAAAGGAAATTTCAAAGTTTATATTAATGGTGGAAGAGAAAATACAGAATTAAATTTAATAGATTGGGCAAAAAGATGTGAACAATTGGGAGCAGGAGAAATTCTTTTAACTTCAATGGATGCAGATGGAACCAAAAAGGGATATGATATTGAAATGACAAAATTGGTTGTAGATAATGTTAATATACCAGTAATTGCAAGTGGAGGCTGTGGTAATATACAAGATATTGTAAATGTATTCAAAAAAACTAATTGTGATGCAGCTTTAATCGCTTCATTATTGCATTATAAAGAAACTACAATAGATAAAATTAAAAATGAATTAGAAAAAAATAATATTAGTGTTAGGAGGGTTAAAAGATGAAACCAGACTTTGAGAAAATGGAGCTAATTCCTGCAATCATTCAAGATTATATAACTAAACAAGTGTTAATGCTAGCATATGTTAACGAAGAAAGTTATGAATATATGCTTAAAAATGGACAAACTTGTTTCTATTCAAGAAGTAGAGGTGAACTTTGGCATAAAGGAGCTACTTCAGGAAATTATCAAAACATAAAATCTATGTTTCTAGACTGTGATAATGATACTTTATTAATTTTAGTTGAGCAAATAGGCAATGGTGCTTGCCATACTGGTAATTATACGTGTTTCTTTAATGAAATAGTTTCAAATGATGAAATTAAAGAAAATAATGGAAATATATTACAGGAAATCTATAAACAAATACAAGATAGAAGCATAAATCCAAAAGAAAATTCATACACAAATTACTTACTTGACCAAGGAATTGACAAAATTTGTAAAAAGATAGGAGAAGAAGCAACAGAAACAGTTATTGCTGCAAAAAATCCAAGTAAAGATGAATTGATAGGAGAAATTTCAGATTTAATATATCATACATTAGTTTTAATGTTTAAATCTAATGTTACACTACAAGACATTCAAAATAAATTAGTAGAAAGACATAAAAAGCAAGGAAATAAGAAAAAGCAAAATATAAAAGGAGAATATTAAAGGAGGAAGAATAAAATATGAAAGGAAAAGTACAACCTAAAACATTACCAGGATTTATGGAATTATTACCAAATGAGCAGATTTTGTTCAATAAGATGAAGGAAACAATACAAAAATCATATGAAAAATATGGATTTTTACCATTAGATACTCCTATTATTGAAGATGCTAATGTATTACTTGCAAAAGCAGGTGGTGAAACAGAAAAACAAATATACCGTTTTGAAAAAGGTGAAAATGATTTAGCGCTTAGATTTGATTTAACTGTACCACTTGCTAAATATGTAACAGAATATTATGACAAATTAAGCTTTCCATTTAAGCGTTATCAAATAGGAAAGGTATATAGAGGTGAAAAGCCTCAAAGAGGAAGATATAGAGAATTTTATCAATGTGATGTAGATATAATTGGAGATGGAAAATTATCAATCATCAATGATGCAGAAATTCCATCTATAATATATAACACATTTAAAAATTTAGGATTTGATGAATTTACAATATGTATAAATAATAGAAAAATTCTAAATGGACTATTTTTAAGCTTAAAATTAGAAAATGAATCTGCAGAAATTTTAAGAATAATTGATAAAATAGACAAAATTGGTGCAGATAAGGTTAAAATTGAACTACTAAAAGATTTAGATATAGAAAAAGTAGAAACAATTATGAAATTTATTGCAATTGAAGGAAATAATGATAATAAAATAAAATCATTAGAAGAATTAAATATTAGTAATGAAGTTTTTCAAGAAGGACTAGAAGAATTAAAACAACTTATCAAATTTATCAAAATTTTTGGTGTACCAGAAAATAATTTTAAAATTGATTTGACAATAGCAAGAGGTCTAGATTATTATACAGGAACAGTATATGAAACATTTCTAGATAAATATAGAAATTTAGGAAGTGTTTGTTCTGGAGGAAGATATGATAACTTAGCAGAATATTATACTGATAGAAAGATGCCAGGAGTTGGAATTTCAATAGGATTATCAAGATTATTTTTCCAATTAATAGATAATAAGATAATATCTGCTGAAAATCAATCTATATCAAATGTATTAATTGTTTCAATGACAGATAATTATGAAATGTGTGCTGACATTGCAAGAAAATTAAGAGATAATGACTTAAATGTGCAAGTTAATATAGAAGAACAAAAATTGGGAAAAAAATTTAAATATGCCGATAACTTAAATGTAAAATATGTAATAATAATTGGAGAAGATGAAGTAAAAAATAATGTTATTACATTAAAAAATATGTTTACAGGAGAGCAAAAGACTCTAACATTTGATGAGGCAGTTAAAATTATAAAAGAGACTAATTAGGATGAAAGGAATATAACAAAAAAATGGCAAATAATCATTTTGTAAGATATGAAGATTTACTAACCATAGAAGAATATGATGTAGAAACTGATAAAGAAGAATTTACATTACTACCACTTGAGGATGAATATGTGATTGGAAAGTATCAAGAAAGAAGAAATATGCTTGAATATGGTCATCAAATAGCTGTTAGAAAGTCTGTATATGAAAAATTAATTAAGGTAGCCAAAGATTTAAAAAAAATAGATAAAAATTATAAAATTATCGTAGTTTATGGATTTAGAGATATGAAAAAACAAGAAAAATATTTTAATGAAATCCTTGAAGAAGTTAAAGATAAATTTACGGATGAATTAGAAATGTATGAATATATACATGAAAAAATTGCGGTGCCAAGCGTTTCAGGTCATCCAACAGGAGGAGCGGTTGATGCTGCTATATATGATGCAAAAAAAAATAAAATACTTGATTTTGGTTCAGAAATTTTAGATTATAGTACAACAATGTGTTATTATGAAACAGACAATATATCAGAAGAAGCAAAAAAAAATAGAAAACTATTGAGAAATATAATGATGAGTGAAGGATTTGCACCATATGATGGTGAATGGTGGCATTTTTCATATGGTGATAAAGAATGGGCTTTTTATTATGATAAAGAAAAGTCTTTATACAATCAAGTAGAAGCTAGCCGAATATTTAAGAAATAATGCTTTATATTGACAAAGTTTCTGATATAATATATAATAACTGCAATTAGCATAAGCTAATTTTAGAATATTAACCAAGTCTTTAAAGGAGGTCGATTTCATGAAACAGACATTTTTAGAGTATTGTGATGGTGATCGGATTGAAGTAAAAATTCCTAATGGCTTCTCTTTTAAAGAAGGAGAGGTAGATGATGGACTGGTCATTGAAAACAATGTTGGAAGTCAATATTTAAGAATTCCAGCAGGCTACACTTCTGACGGTTTATATGTCAGAGGATTTTGGGTTTCAAGATATGAAATTTCATTAGGAAATGATAGCGAACCGCTATCGATTGCTGACAGATATCCAATAACTAATGTTAGTTTTTACGAATCAGAGAAATTAGCAAATAAGGTGACAAATGGGTGTATTCCCGGAAAAGAAGAGTATAATCGCATATGTATGTGGTTGGTACAGACAAAAGCAGTAACTTTTGAAGATGTATTTGTAACTGGAAACGACAAAGGAAATTATTCCAAACCTTTTGTATTAGCCAAAACAGGTTCAAATCCTTTATGGATGATTAATCGTTTGGATAACTTCTTTGGTAATTGTTCAATTTGGACAACTGAGCGGTCAGAATTATATGAACATTATAGAATCATTAGGGGAGGTCATGGCTCGTATTTTAATACAGGATATAAACATCCCGCTTCATCTAGAGCATGGGCTGTTCCTGAAAAAGGTTACTCTGACAATACGCTTAGGATTGTTATTCGAGATCTTCGTGACTGAGTTAGAAGGAGAGAATATATGTAAGTTTAAATTAACTTTATATATACTCTCCTTAATATTTTGGATAAAAAGAAAATTATGAATTATTTGTAGAAATGGAAAATTATTGGTATAGAAAGAATAAATATTTTGATTGAGTGTAAAGAATTTTACTAAAAGATTCAAATGGATATTTATTTAGATTTAGTCAAAATATTGATAAAATATAAAAAGTAATTAATTGCATTTATATATCTTTTGTTATATAATCATATAAAATTATTTATTAATAGAAAAGAGAAAATTTAATTATGAAAAAGAAAATACTTATTTGTTTTTTTATTTTAATAGTAATTAGTATACTTATTTTTGGAATATTTATATTAAAAAAAGATAATACAGTTTTGATAACAGATAATGAATTTTTATATGACAAAGCAGTTGATTATATATTAGAACAATGTAAATTAGAAAGTCATGATAAAGACAAAGAAGATTATCAAGTTTTTATTGATTTTGAAGGATTCGGAATTGAAGAAAAAGATAATAAAAAAATTGCTTATATGTGGATATTAGAAGAATCATATTATGTAGAAAATAATGAATTACAATCTAGTACAGGTTCTTCTATGCCATATAAATTTATTTTTGAAAATAATGAAGTTGTAGATTATGAAATACCTGAAGATGGAATTTATTATAGTTCTTCAATAAAAGATATGTTCCCAGATAACATTGAAAATAAAGTAATGTCATTTGAAATGGATAATACAAAATTGAAAGAAGAAGTTAAAGAACATTATTCATATTTAGGTTCAAAATAAATAATTACTAAATTAAAAGTAACAAAAGGAGAATTATAATGAAGAGGCTATTTATAGATAGTGTTGAAAATATGAGAGATATAGGTGGATATCCTATAGACAATACAAAAATAGTAAAAGAAGGTAAATTATATAGAAGTAATTGCATAACAGAGATAGAGGATGAAAAAATAAAAAAATTAAGCAGGATGGGGATTAATAAAATTATTGATTTAAGAAGTGATGAAGAAATTCAAAAACAAAAAGGAGTTTTTGCAGGAAACGATCTTTTTGTATATAAACATATAAGAATAAATGGTGATGGGAAATTACCAGAATCCAAGGATAAAGTATTAGATTCTTATATTGAAATGTTACAAGGAAAAGAACAAATAAAATGCATATTTGATATATTGGCTGAGGATGATACAAATGGAGTTCTATATTATTGCAATGCTGGTAAAGATAGAACTGGAGTTATAACTGCATGTATTTTAAAATTTCTTGGAGTTAATTATAAAGATATAATTGTAGATTACTTAGCTTCAGGAGTATTTTTAAAGGAAATGATTGAAGATTATGCAAGCAAAGTAAAAGATAAAGATATTTATTCAATTATAAACCCTAATTATAATAATATGTATAATTTATTAAAATATATTGAAGATAACTATGGAGGTATAGAATCATATTTAAAAAGTTGTAATATTTCTAATGAAAATTTAGAAATTATAAAAAGTAAATATACACAATGTATAGAATAACAAAAATATATATTTATTAAGTATATATCATAAATGGAGATTATAATATTATGAATAATGAATTAAAATTTTATAATGAAATTAAAAATTGGGATTTTAGTGAAATAAAATATATAGAAGAATCATTAACCAATTGGGATATCTATGATATTTTAAATAAAGAATCAACAAAAAATTCATACATTTTAGATTTAGGTACAGGTGGTGGAGAAAAATTATTAAATAATTTTCCTGAAGTAAAAAAAATAATAGGTACTGATTTATCACCAGAAATGATAAAAACGGCAAAATTTAATTTAGAGAAATCAAAAAGAAAAAATATTGAATTTAGAGTTATGGATAATCTAGATATGAATATAGAAAATGATTACTTCGACATAGTTGTTGCAAGACATACATGTATAGATGCAAATCAAATTTATAAGTGTCTAAAAAAAGGCGGTATTCTTTTATTAAGAGGTGTAGATAAATTAGATTGTTTTGAATTAAAGAGAATGTATGGTAAAGGACAGGCGTATAATGATATTAAACCAATAAGTCAAATTGACTATGAAAATATTCTTGATGCTGGTTTTAAAAATGTTGAATTAGTACCAATACATACAAGAGAATATTATAAATCTAAAAATGATCTTATTGCTCTTTTACTTAAAACTCCAATATTGCAAGATTTTTCCGAGATGACTGAAAATTTGAATGAGAAATTAGATTTGTCTATAATAGACAATTATATAAAAAAACATAAAACTAATAAAGGTATATTATTAATAAGAAGATATTACGGAATAATTGCTTATAAATAACTACTTACTGTATTTACATGATAGATTAAATATCAGAATTTTTTATACGCATGTATGGGCGCTCATTAGACGCCCAAAAATCGGTATAATCTTTATTGTTTATATTATCTGTAGGGGCGTTCATCGGACGCCCGCAAATTAGTATAATCTTTATTATTTATATTATCTGTATGGGCGCTCATTGGGCGCCCGCAAATTAGTATAATCTTTATTGTTTATATCATCTGTGGGGGCGTTCATTGGACGCCCGCAAAATTTTGAATATATAAAATATAAGAGAAAGTGAGTTTAAAATGTATGAAAGAAAATAAATTAGAAAATTTATTATGGATTATATTTGCAAGTATTGGAGCAATATTTGTTATAATTGGGTTAGTTATATCTGGAAGAATATTTAATTATGATAATAAAGTTGATACAGTAGGAACTATTACAAAAATATCATCTTATTACAACGATAATAAACATGATAGAAATTACGAAGTATATGTTTCATATATTGTTGATGGAAAAAAATACGAATCAAAACTAAATAGTTATTCTTTTAATTTTTATGAAGGAAAAGAAATAGATATTTATTATGACAAAGATAATCCTAGAAAAATAGGTGTAAAATCTTTGGATTTAGTATTTTTGATTTTTCCTGGAATAGGATTAATTTTTTTAATAATAGGAGGAACAGGAATATTAATAAAAACTAATAAGAAAAAATTAGAAAAATATTTAAAAGAAAATGGAGAATTAATATATGCGAACTATGTTGAAACTGTTTTAAATACTTCATATAGAGTAAATGGAAAATACCCATATAATATTATTTGTGAATGGAATGATACATTAGATAATAAAAAATATATATTTAAAAGCAAAAACATTTGGATAAATCCAGAAAACTTAATAGAAGAAAATAATATAGAACAATTTCCTGTATACATAAACAACAATAATAAAAAGAAATATGTCATTGATATAGATTTTTTGACAGAGAATATAGTTGATTTGAGATAAAAGAGTAAACAATTTATATCATGTGTATGGGCGCTCATCGGACGCCCGAAAAATTAAAATTTTAATAGGATCTATGACAGAAAAAAATTAGATGTTATTGAAAAACATATACGATTATAATAGAAAAGTAGACAAATGGATGTAGATTTTGTCTGGCGAAAAATGGCAATAATAAAAAATATAAGGAGTGGAAAATAATGGGAATATTTAATAAAAAGAAAAAAAATATAGATAAAGAACAAAATACAGAAATTGATATTCAAAAAGCATTTGAATCTAATTTAAAGTATATTTCTAATATTGAAAAAAATATTGATGTTATAAAAAAGCAATTTGTTAAAAGTGATACAAGATTTTATTTAACAATTGGAAAAATTAATTGTCCAACAGGTAGAATAATTGTTGCAGATCCTCTTGCATATTTACCGTCAAATCAATTAAGCCCAGTTCTTAATATTCAGGTGCCAGTTGGAGAATATCCAATCGAAATTTCCATTTGTAGAAGTAATGAGTTAGGTGTACGTATGTGTACTGTTAGAATGAAAATAAAGAAAACAGAAGCAGTATTATATAAGTTAGCTAATCCTACCAAAGAAAGTGCAGCATTTGTTGGAAAAGATGGAGTATTAAGTGGATTTCCAGTTGATGCAGGTATGATTTCTATTTGTGATGAACAAGTTGCAAAAGAATATAAGGATTTTATAAATGATTGGCATAAGGATAATCCAGATGGAAATCACTATGATGATTATTTTGCTAAATTTTTCAAAGAAAGTTATGAAAAACTACCACAATTTCAAAGATCAGATGGTGATTTCATAGAATGGGAAAATCCAAAAACAAAAAACAAATTGGTTATGGTAGCTAGTGGATTTGGAGATGGATTTTATCAAAGTTATTGGGGGTATGATTCAGATGGAGAACTTTGTGAATTAATTGTACCATTAATAAATCCAGATTTATTTGGCCTATAGGCAAAGAAACGGAGCTTTTGCCTAGTGAAAAAGTGGCAATAATTAAAAAAATATATAGAATGTTAAATAAATTACAATTGCACTAAACTGCTATCGCAGTGGTCGTTTTAGTTAGTATAACATAAAAGCAATAAGTTTTCTACTAAATTAGGTGCAAAAACTTTGTAAGTATTGAAATAAGTGTAAAAACTCTTTAAAATAGATATTATGTAGATTATGTCTACAAATATTTATTGAAAGGAGTTTTTTTATGTGCAATGAAGAAATATTAAGACACATGGAAGAAGATATGACATTTAGAGGTTTAACAGAAAGAACACA
>CANRKJ010000002.1 GCA_947631185.1 uncultured Clostridia bacterium
GGGCGCTCATTGTGCGCCCGAAAAAATTATATAAATAAAAAACAAAAATGTAGGGGCGCTCATTGTGCGCCCGAAAAAATTATATAAATAAAAAACAAAAATGTAGGGGCGCTCATTGGGCGCCCGCAGAAAAAATTATATAAATTAAAAAATAAAAATGCATTGGTGCTCATCGTGCGTCCACAAAAAATATATTAATTAAAAATTAAATATAAAATATTAAAAAATCATAACCACCGGTTTAACCGGTGGTTATGATTACTTTTTAAATTGTAAAAAAAATGTGATGAAAACGTGAAAAAAATTTAATATTATGAGATAAACAATATTGTTCTAAGCAAAGCAAGAAATTGTAAATATTATAAGTGTTGATAATGTTTTTTTTAATTGGTAAAATTAAACATCAAATATAAATTTACATAAGAAAGGAATTAAAAATGAAAAAAAATATAATAAGACATAAGAAAAATACTAAAAAAATAATTCTATTTTTAATAGTAATTGTTTTTATGTTTGGGTTATTATGTCAAATTCCTATGGGAAATCAGAAAAACGTTATCAAATCAGCAATGTCAGGAATATTAAAAAATTTTGCATCTAATTCTAATGAAGAAGTTATAGAAAAATTAGCTGTATCTTCTAGTTCAGATGAATATAAATCTTGGATTGTAAAAGAAGATTATGATAAATATATTGTAGTACCACCAGGAGTAGAAAAAGTAGAAGATGAGTTCTTTTATGGAATAACTAAATATGTACAGGCAAAGGGCATAAGATGGGATGGTGCAACAAATCTAAAAGAAATAGGAAAAAGAGCGTTTAGTGGTGTAAATGGAGTTACTGGAGATGATTATATGGACGAAGCTACAGGAAACTTACCAGATACAATTGAAACAATAGGAGATGGAGCTTTTTCTGGTACTTATCATTTATGCGATACACTTAAACTTCCTAATAATAAGAAATATACTGAAGTGGCTGAGGAGGCGTTTTCTGAATGTGGAATAAATAATGTTATATTCAATGATAATATAACAAAAATAGGAAAGTATGCATTTAAAAGTAATAACTTCTCTAGTATAGATCTTCCAAAAAATCTTACATATATAGGTTATGGTGCATTTAATTTTAATAAATTGACTAGTTTAAAATTGCCTGACACAGTAACTACTATAGGAGATTATGCTTTTGCTAATAGTCAATTAACAAATATAACATTTGGAAAAAATATTACTGAATTAGGACCATTTGCATTTGCATGGAATGATACATTAAAAGAAATAACATTACCAGAAAATATTTCAATACTAGGTCAAGGTGTATTAGATTGTAAAAACCTAGAAAAAGTAACTATAAAATGTAAAAATTTAAAATTTTCGTATAATGATGGAATTCCTTTAACTTTGGGACAAAATGCAGAGGTACCAATATACATATATAGTGATGCTAAAACAACTGAGCAAACATTAAAAGATAATGGATATACTAACATAAATTATATAGATGATAAAAAAGATGATGAAGATAATAAAGAACAGGCAGAAATAGATGGAATTGTATATAAATATGATAAAGAAAAAGGAACAGCAACAATAGTAGAAGTTAAAGATGAGGCTATAGATGAAGATGGAAATTTAATTATACCAGAAACAATAGAAATTGAAGGAAAAGAATTTACGATAACCAGAATAGCAAAAAAAGCAGTACAGCAAGAAGATATTAAGGCAATAGTAATACCAGAAACAGTAAAAGAAATCGAAGACGAAGCAATTAAAGATAATGAAGATTTAGTAATAAAAGCTCCAAAAGGCTCTGAAGGAGAGAAATATGCAGAAAAAAATGATATTGATATAAAATATACAAAGGAAGTAGAGGGAATTGTATATGAATATGATGAAAATAGTGGAAGAGCCGATGTATTAATAATAAAAGACGAAAGTAAAAAAGATAATATACCCGAAACTGTAATAATAGATGACAAAGAATATTTAGTGGGTAAATATGCTGATCCAAATCCAGACACAGGAGGAGGAGAGGAAAGTATAACAATTGATGGTATAGAATATACATATGAGTTAACATACAAAACAGCAGCAGTAAAAAAGGTAACAGAAGAAGCAATTAACAATAAAGAGAAGATTTTAACAATACCATCAAAAATAACAGTAAATAATGGGATACAATGTACAGTACAAAGTATATTATCAGGAGCAGTAGATATAGATGGTATAAAAGGAATAAATTTATCTGAAGGTTTAGTAGCAATATACGAAAATGCATTTACAAAATATGAAGGTAGTGTATTGATTCCAAAAGATGTATTATATTTAGATATAAATGCATTTGCCAGTCGTAAAGCGATTATAGGAATTGTTGCTGAAAATCCAAATTATTATATTGAAAATTCATCTATGTTATATAATAAAGATAAGACAATATTTTATGGATTTACTTGTAGTTATGAATATGAAGGGGATTATGAATGGAATTTTGAAGTACCAGAGACAGTAAAAGAAATAAAAGAAAGAGCATTTAAATATTGTAGTCATTTTAATAATTTACAATATGTGATAATAGGATCAAATGTTGAAAAAATAGCAGATAATGCATTTGAAGGAATAGAAAATAAAGTAACAATAGTAGGTTATAATGGAAGTTACGCAGAGAATTATGCAACAGCACACGGAATAAAATTTGGGTCAGCTGGGTCTATACAAGAAGGAGTACATAAGAGTACTACCCCGTTTGTATTTGGAGAGGATAATTATAGTTTTGTAAATAATTCATTTGCATTTTCTTCTAATGACATAGGTGATTTTAAACAATATCTGTCAGAAGTATTATACCAAAAAGCAGAAGATGTAGAAAAGCAAGATTGGAGAGGCTCTTGCGCAGGTATGGCCGTTACTTCTATATTATTTAAATATTATTATCTAGTTCCAAAATTTTGGCAAGATTATGGAACTAAAATTCCTAATATAATAACACTATTGTGGAGTTGGATTGAAAAGAATATAGTAGATCCTCCAGTAAATGTTTATCCATTAAAAAGCCCAAAATCAAATAAAAACTTAAAATGGTTAATAAATTTTTATCAGGTTTTTCAAGGAGAAATACAACGAGATTGTTTTAAAAAACTAGATATAGAAGGCGAAGGTGAAATAGAAGGCTTTTATAATGGTGTAAAAAAATATTACGAAGAGAACATTTATGTAAGCCAACATATAACGCAAGTGTTAAAATGTGGCTTTTCCTGGAATGAATATGATATAAAAGACGGAGAGAAGAGTTTAAAAACGGTAGGTCATGCTATTGTAATAACAGGAGCACCTGAAACTCTAGATGATAATTTTTATAAAAATCATACAGAAGAATTTTATAACTTTAAGTACAGAATTCCTATTTATGATGTTAACTACCAAGAACAAAGATATATATATATTACAGAAAAATTTGATGATGTAAAAATGGGAACTGACATAGAGTTAAAATCATACGGTTTAACAGCAGACGAAGTTTCTGATTCAAGTAAAAAGGGTATTTTTTCGATAGATGCATATGCCATAGAGCCAGAAAATGTATTTAGTTTAGAAGAAGTGATACAAAAAAATGAACAAGTTAAATTTGCAGCATTTAAATCCTTAAGATATAATTGTGGAACTGCAATAAAAATAGAAAATGAAAACAATGAATATGCAGAAATAAAAGATGGAAAAAAAGTAGAAGGTTCATTGGATGTTGATATAGAACCAATAATAGGAGCTATAGCAGATACAGAAAATGAGGATAAACAAATTGGAGAAATTACAGAAGCAGATGTAATATTTAATGATGGAGATTATTATAGTGCAGAAACTCAAAATGAAACAGATGAGTTAGATGTAAGTATGCAATTTGGAGATTCTTATATGACAGTAAAAACAAAAGCAGGTGGAAAAGCAATATTTGAAAACAAAAAGTCAGTAACACTTACAAATCCAAGTGGACAAGAATATGAAATGAAATTAACATTAAATAAAGAATTCACAACACTTCCTTGGTTTACAATAAAAGTATCTGGAACAGAAGCAAAAGAAATGAAATTAGAAGTAACAGAACAAGGAACACTAATAACAGGAGATAATCTAAAGAATTTTACAGTAAAAGGAAACAATAGAGAGGAAGAAACAGAGTTAAACTTAAGTACAGATAAAACACAAGTATTAATAAAAGCAAGTGAAGATAAAACAAAAATGCAAGCTTATATAGATTCAGATGGAGATGGAACATTTGAAACACTTGTTGGTGAGTCAAAGGTTGTTGAAAATAATCAAGTAGCAGATAATAAAGGAAACGTAAATAAACAAGTAGAAAAAGTATCAGCAGGAGATAAAATAAAAATATTTATTATAACATTAGTAATTTCAATAGTAATATTAGTTGTAATAATAATTAAAAAAAATAAGTAAATATTACAAACTACAATGAGTAAAAATTTAGTTGATATTAAATAAAAATATGCCAGAAATATAAAAATAGATAAAAAATATTTTTTATTTATTGAAAAAATATAAATCTTATGTTATATTAACCACAACATAATTGATATTTCAATCAATCGAAAATAGATTTCGAGAGGTTAGATATATATAACTTCTCAACTAAATCATAAATAACAAAAGAGAAGGAGGATGATATTATGAAAAATGAAAAAGGATTGACATTGGTGGCTTTAATAATTTCCTTGCTAGTAATGATAATTTTATCTGGTGTTGTTATATACACTGTTGTACAAAATACTAATAATCAACAAGATTCTACTACACAACAAGTTACTGTTTCTAAAACAAAATAAATACATATGAAAACCGATATTTTGTAATATCGGTTTTTTTATATAATAGGAAAGTAATCCTTCCCTATTATATAAAAGCGCTAGGCGCAAAGATGCACAGAGATTTTCATAACTGAAAATCTCGCGCGACGAACAAATTCACGGAAAGCCAAAGAGAAACATTAAAATATAGCTAATATTAAGGCTTTCCGATTTGTTCTGTTAAAAAAATGTTATAAAAATATTAAAAAAATGTTATAAAAATATTTCAAAAATGTTGCTAAAAAATTACATAAATGATAAAATATAGTCTGAAAAAATAAAAAGGTGGTATTAAAAATGAAAATCACGTTAACAAATGAAGAAAAAGAAGCAATTGAATTATATAAAAATGGAGAATATAAAGTAATAAATCAATTACTTGTTAGTGATAGCAATTCAGATATAGCTTTATTAAGGGAAGATGTTGAAAATGAGAGTGTTAAAATCAATTATGATAGAGAAACTCTTATTAGAGATTTAAAAGCAATAAAAATAATTTATGAATTATTGCAAAAAGTAAAATTAAAAAGAAATCAAAATGAGGATTGGGCATTTACTAGAGGAACAAATGTAATAGAAATTGAAAGATTTCAAAAAGAAACGTTTATTGATAAATGTCTTGATGCTACAGTTTCAAAAGAACTAGCAGAAAACAAATATGCTTTATTATGGAATGAACCAGCTGTTATGTATATAAAAGGCAGTAAAAATATTCCATATATTAATTTTAATGAATTAGAAAATTTAAATATAGAAAATGATAAAGATATTTTAATTTCGCCTTTTACAAAAGTAAAAAGTATTACAAATAATAATGACATAAAAGTAGATAATAAATTTATAAAAACTTATAATATATCTTTAGAAAAGCAAGAATTACAAGGAATGCCTAAAGATGAAAAGCAAAATTTATACATAAATATTTTGGGAAATTCAGATTATATAAATATAAAATTAAATGAAGTAATAAGATTAGAAAAAGAAAGCAATAATGTATACGAGAATATTAGAAAAATAGAACAATTAACTGCTAAGACGGAACAGGAACTTGATAAAAAAAGAGTTTTAGAAAATTATTCAGAATATGAAATTAACTTGGATGAAGAAAATTTAAATAGACTAAAGAAAGAAGTAGTTTCATTAAAAGATCAAGTTAAAAACATATATGAAAGAATAAAAGAATGTACAGAATTTATAACAAAATGGAAAAAGAGTGTAACAATATATATAATGTCTGAATGTTATGATATAGATGTTAAATATAAAGATATGAGTTCACAAAATACATCAAATATAGAAATAGAATATAACGATTCTGAAGATGATAAAAATAATGAAGTACAAAATGAAAATAATGAAATAGTAGAGGATTTATCAAAATCAATTAAAAAAGATATGAATATTGATTTTAATCAAACTTTTGATATAGATGATGATAATTTAAGTATTTTAAATAATGTACAAGAGAACGAATTAAATAATATTGAGGTAAATCAAGAAAAACAAAACTCTCTTCTTTCTGAAGAGCAAAAAGAAGAGCTAGAAAATAAAATGAAACAAGTAAATGAAATTTGCAAAGAAAATAGTGATACAGTAGAAAAGATTGCTAAATATATTGAATACTTGTTGTATAAACAGCAAAGTTTTGCTAAAATTGCAGGAAAAATAGGTGGAAATTATAGTGCTCTTAATAATTGTTTTGAAATGAGAAAGCAAATTGAAGATTTAAAGGAACTAGTTGATAAAATTCATGAAAGAGCAGATTATTTATATAATTTTGAAAAAGAAAATGCTATAAAAAAATTAGATAAATTAAATGAAGTTAGCCTTCAAGTTAGTACATTATTAAATTATTTAAATAATCCAAAAAGTTCTGTAGGAAGGACAAGAATTAATAGATTTGAAGAAATGGCAATAATAGAAGAAAATGAATTAAAAAGAAATATTGCAGATTTACTTTTAGAAATTAGAGGTGAAGCCGAATTAAAAAAATTAAAAGATGATTTAGCAATAATCGAAGACAAAAATCCACTTCAAAGATTATTGGGAATATTTACAGGTAGAAATAAACTTGATGAAGTTATGATAGAACAGATAATAATTAGACAAGATGCTATAAATAGAACATTGTCAAGGGAGTTAAGATTAGATTATAATTATAGTATTCATGAATTAGTTGCAGAAACAGAAATGTTTATAAGAGAAAATGATGATGATGAACTAGTAGAAGATACAGTTAAAAGATTACAGAATATAGAAAATGAATTAAAGCAGGAATTTGTTATATTAGATGAGAAAGTTAGAGATATAATAAACCAAAGAGAAGGAAGAAATCTTCCTATAGACGAAAAAATTACTAGAGGAGAATTAATTGAAATTGAGACATATAGATTTTTAAAAAAATATAAATATGATGAAAAAGAAGATAAAACTCCAGAAATAGAATATCAAGATACTATGGCAAATGAAATCTTTACAATAATAGACTATATTAGAAGTTCAAAAGTTTTAGCATTATAATAATGAATATAAAATTTTTAAAATAATATATTTAATATTAAATTATAGTTCGGACGATTACTATTGCTATTATATTAGGTGGCAATTGTTATTCGTCCGATTACAAATTTATATCTTATACTTTATAATAATTATTGAAAGGTGATGGTGAATTATATGAAGAAAGTTATATTAAGCGGAATTCAAGCAACAGGAAATTTGACTTTGGGAAATTATGTAGGAGCATTGAAAAACTTTGTTAAAATGCAAGATGAATATGAATGTTATTATATGATAGCTAATTTACATGCTCTTACTGTTAGAAGAACTCCAGAAGAATTAAGAGAAAATACTATGAAAATAATAGCTACATATATATCTGCAGGTATAGATCCTGAAAAAAGTACGATTTTTATTCAATCTATGGTACCTGATCATGCAGAACTTGGATGGATATTAGATTGTTATACATATATGGGTGAACTTTCTAGAATGACGCAATTTAAGGATAAATCATCTAAACATGCAGATAATATTAATGCGGGGTTATTTACTTACCCAGTATTAATGGCTGGAGATATATTATTATATGGTGCAGATGTTGTTCCTGTTGGAGAAGATCAAAAACAACATTTAGAAATTACTAGAGATATTGCTGATAGATTTAATAAATTATATGGAGATACGTTTAAAATTCCAGAACCATTTATACCAAAAACAGGTGCAAGAATAATGGGACTACAAAATCCTAATAGTAAAATGAGCAAAAGTAGTACAATACCAAATGATACAATTTTTCTAGTTGATACACCAGATGAAATAACTAAAAAAATAAAAAAGGCAATTACAGATTCAGAAGGAATTATTAGATATGATGAAGAAAACAAACCAGGTGTAAGTAATTTAATGTCAATATATGGAATAATTAAAAATAAACAAATGGATGAAATAGAAAAAGAATTTGAAGGCAAAAATTACGGAGTTTTTAAAGAAGAGGTAGCAAAAGCAATAATAGAGGAATTAGAACCATTCCAAAATAAATACAATGAATTATTAAATAATAGAGATTATTTGGAGAAAATTTATACAGAAGGTTCAAAAAAAGCTCATGAAAAAGCAAGAACTACGCTAGAAGAAGTATATAAAAAAGTAGGTTTAATTATTTAATTAATTGAATTAAGAATAAGTTAGGAGGAATCATGTTTACAGATTATACAAAAATTATAATCAAATCAGGAGATGGCGGAAATGGAGCAGTATCTTTTAGAAGAGAAAAATATGTTGCATCAGGTGGACCTGATGGTGGAGACGGTGGAAATGGTGGAAGTATATATTTCCAAGTTGATAAAGATAAAAACACTTTGATTGATTTTAGATATAATAAAAAATTCAAAGCTGGTAATGGTGAAAATGGAAGTGGAAATCATTGTAATGGAAAATATGGTGAAGATTTATATATAAAAGTTCCTATAGGAACAATTATTAAAGATGCTGAAACTGAGAAAGTTATTGCTGATTTATCTAAAGAAAATCAAGTAGAACTTATACTTGAAGGTGGAAAAGGTGGAAAAGGAAATTCTCATTTTGCAACAGCAACTCGTCAAGCACCTAGTTTTGCTATTGATGGAGAAAAAGGTACAGAAATTGAAGTAATTTTAGAATTAAAACTTTTAGCTGATGTGGGGTTAATTGGTTTCCCAAATGTTGGCAAATCTACTATATTATCTAGAGTTACAAAAGCTACACCAAAAATTGCTAATTATCATTTTACAACTCTTGATCCAAATTTAGGTGTTGTAAAACCAGAATATGGAGATAGTTTTGTTATAGCAGATATTCCAGGAATAATAGAAGGTGCTAGTGATGGAGTGGGATTAGGTATACAATTCTTACGTCATATTGAAAGAACACGATTATTACTTCATGTAATTGATGTATCTTGTTCAGAGGGAAGAAATCCAGTAGAAGATTTTGAAAAAGTGAATGTAGAATTAAAAAAATATAGTGAAAAATTAGCAAATAGAAAACAAATAATAGTAGCAAATAAAGTTGATGTTATGCCAAATGAAGATTTATTTGAATCACTAAAGGCTTTGGCTGTTAAGAATAATTTAGAAATATTTAAGATTTCAGCAGTTACAGGGGAAGGACTAAATGAATTATTTAATCATGTGTCACAGGTTATAAAAACACTTCCACAAGAAGAAATTGTGGATATAGAAGATAGAATAGTGTATACATTAAAAGATAATAAAGAAGAATTCACAGTTGATGTAATAAATGGGGAATATGTAGTTAAAGGACCAGCTGTTGTTAAACTTATGGGAAGAGTTAATCTAGAAGATAATGAATCATTTGCATATTTACAAAAAATGTTAAAAAAACTTGGTATAGATGAAGCATTGAGAGAAAAAGGTGTATCAGAAGGTGATACAGTTATATTAAATGACTGGATGTTTGAATGGTATGAGTAGTTTTAATAATATTTTAAGGAGACCAGTATGGAAAAAATAAAAAATTTTTTGGATAATATAATGCATATTCAGATTATTAATTCTATTGTAATAATTATAGTAAGTATATTTTTATATAAATTAATTTCACATTTTCTAAAAAAATTTGAAGAAAAAAATTCTATTATAGATAAAAAAAGTAAAACATATATAAAACTTACTAGAAGTTTGATTAGATATATTTTTATTTTAGTAACGTGTTTAGCATTACTACAAATAAATGGAATAGATGTTAGCTCTGTATTAGCAGGTGTAGGAATATTAGGTGTAATATTTGGTCTTGCAATTCAAGATTGGCTAAAAGATATAATTAGAGGAAGTAGTATATTATCTGATAATTATTTTTCTGTGGGAGATATAGTTAAATATAATGATGTTGAAGGAAAAGTTTTAGTAATTGGATTAAAATCAACTAAAATACAAGATTTAAAAACAGGATATATAAAAACTGTTGCAAATAGAAAGATAGAAGAAATAGATTTGGTATCAAATTTAATATATATAACAATACCAATTTCATATGAAGTTTCTATAGAAGAAGCAGAAAAAGTTATAGAGAATATCATATTTAATATAAAACAAGGTGACAATGTTGAAGATTGTAAATATAAAGGTGTAACAGAGATTGCAAATTCTAGTGTTAACTATTGTATAGAAATAAAATGTAATCCACAATACAAACTACAAGTTAGGAGAGATGCTTTAAGAGTAGCATTAGTGGAATTAGATAATAGTAAAATAAAGATTCCTTATACTCAAATAGATGTACATAATAAATAATGTATATAAAAAATTATAAAAAAGCTTGCAATATGGAAAAAAATGCTATATAATATGTACGACAAATAACTAAAAACAGAAGAGTGAGAACAAATCTCACTCTTTAGTTTTATATAATAGGAAAGTTTCGTCAACATTTTGGGAGGTGAAATTTTGAGTTCTAACATAGAAAGTAAAGTAATCAGTTTAATAGAAGAAATAATAAATAATTTAGGTTATGAATTATATGATGTTAATTATGTAAAAGAAGGCAAAGAATATTATCTTAGGATATTTATAGATAAAAAATCTGGAATTGATTTAGATGATTGTGAAAAAGTAAGTAATTCAATAAATGATATATTAGATGAGGCTGATTATATAAAAGAACAATACTTTTTAGAGGTTTCATCACCTGGGATTGAAAGAGTTTTAAGAAAAGAAAAACATTTTAAATCTCAAATTGGTAATAAAATAATGGTAAAATTATTTAATCCAATTGATAAACAAAAAGAAATAGAAGGTATACTTAAAGAATATAATGATAATAACATTATAATAGAATCAGAAGAAAAACAAATAATTATAGAAAAAAATAATATATCAGTTGCAAAAACTGTATTTGATTGGTAAAAGGAGGAATTTAAAAAAATGAAACCAGTAGAAATGAGAGAATTTGTAGAAGCAATGGATGAACTTGAAAAAGAAAGAGGAATTGATAAAGATTATTTAATAGAATCTTTAGAATCTGCTTTAGTTACAGCATATAAGAGAAACTTTGATTCAGTTGATAATGTAAAGGTTACAATAGATAAATCAACAGGAGCAGTTCATATTTATTCAGTTAGAACTGTTGTTGAGGATGGAAAATTAGAAGATCCATTATTAGAAATAGAATTTAAACCTGCAAAAAAAATTAGTAAAACATGTGCGATAGGAGATATTGTTAATTTAGAAATAGTTCCAAAAGATTTTGGAAGAATTGCAGCACAAACTGCAAAACAAGTGGTTTTACAAAAAATAAGGGAAGCAGAAAGAGATATTATATTTACAGAATTTAATGATAAAAAAGGTGAAATAGTATCAGGACTAGTTCAAAAGGCTGATGGAAATATTGTAGTTATGGATTTAGGAAAGTTAGAGGGAGTAATGCCTTTAAAAGAACAGATTCCTACTGAAAAATATAAAGTTAATGATAAAATAAGAGGTTATGTTTTAGATGTTGAAAGAGGAGCAAAGGGTGTTCCTCAAGTTATAGTATCTAGAAGTCATCCTGATTTTGTAAGAAAATTATTTGAATTTGAAATTCCAGAAATTTATGAAGGATTAATTGAAATAAAAAGTGTTTCTAGAGACCCAGGATATAGAAGTAAAGTAGCTGTATATTCAAAAAATGAAAATATAGACCCTGTTGGATCTTGTGTTGGACAAAAAGGTGTTAGAATTCAAAATATAATAAATGAATTAAATGGCGAAAAAATTGATGTTATAGAATGGAATGAAGATCCATCAATATATATTGCAGCTGCATTACTACCAGCTCAAGTTTTAGCTGTAGATATAAAGGAAGAAGAAAAATTTGCACAAGTAATAGTAAAAGATGATCAATTATCATTGGCAATTGGAAAATCTGGTCAAAATGCAAGATTGGCAGCTAAACTTACAAACTGGAAAATAGATATTAAATCTGAATCTCAAATAAGAGAGATGTTAGAAAAACAAATGGCTGAAGAAAATGCAGATAGTGTTTCTACAGAAGCAAATAGCGAAGAATAGGATGTGGTTTTATGCAAAAACAAAAAAAGAAACCAGCTAGAAGATGTATTGCTTGTAATGAACAAAAAGAAAAACAAGAACTTTTAAGAATAGTTAGGACTCCTGAGGGAAATATAGAAATTGATTTAACAGGAAAGAAAAACGGAAGGGGAGCATATATTTGTAAATCAGAGGAATGTTTAAATAAAGTTATAAAATCAAAAAAATTAGAAAGAACTTTTGAAAAAGAAATAAATAAAGAGTTTTTTGAAAATATAAGAGGTGTGATTATTGGTAAATAAAATCTTAGGATTGTTAGGAATTTCTGCCAAAGCAGGAAAAATAGTTTCTGGAACAGATATAGTTTTGGAAAATATTAGTAAACAAAAAATTAAATTAGTAGTTATAGCTAAAGATTCTGCGCAAAGAACTATAAATAATTTTAAGTTTGAATGTGAAAAACAAAAGATACCAATTTTAATTTATGGAACAATAGAAGAAAATAGCAAAGCTATAGGAAAATTTAATAGAGCAGTAATAGGATTAAAAGATGAAAAGCTTGCAGAAGCTATAAAAAAAGAAATAAGTGCGGAGGTGGAGTAATTTGGGTAAAATAAAGATTCATGAAATAGCAAAAAAATATGAGATTTCAGCAAAAGAAGTAATTGAGATTGCTAAAAAAAATGGTATTGAGGTTAAATCCCATTTAAGTTCAGTTACAGAAGAAGAAGAGAAAAAAATTGAGAAATTATTAAGCAAAGGGGAACCAAAAATAAAATCTATGGATAGTAAAAAAGAAAAAAGTAAAGAAGAGCCTGTAATAATTAGAAGAGCTGTTATTATAAATGATGATGAAACAGAAAAAGAAGAGAATAAAAATAAAAAAGTAACAGAAAGAGAACAAGTAGGATTTATAGATAATAAAAATAGGAAAAAAGATTATAATATTGTTTATAGAGATAAGCCTACAAGACCTCTTACAGTAAGTGAATTATTAGGTATTGGTAAAAAAGAGCCTAAAAAAGAAGCTGTAAAAAAAGAAGAGCCTAAAACTATAGTACCAGAAACTGTACAAAAAGAAAATAAAGTAGATGAAATTGTAGAAGAAAAAGTTCCTGTTGTTACAAAAAAGGAAGAAAGTTCCAATATAAAATCTAAAGAAACAGATAATAATTATAATAAAGAAGAAAGACCAAATAATAGAAATAATTATAATAGAGAAAATAAGTTTAATAATAGAAATAATAATTATGGAAATAGAGATTATAAGAATAATCACAATAAAGAAGGCGGAAAAAACAATAATTTTGTAGAGAGAAGAAATAACCCAAATTATAATAGAAATAATGATAATAGAAATTCAGACAATTATAGAAACAACAGAGGCATGGATGATAGAGGAATAGATAAAAAAATAAAAAATATAATGGAACTTGATATTCCAGAAAAAGAAAATGTAAGAGATTATTCAAATAATAAAGCTAGAGATAAACAAAAGAATAATTCAAAATCTGAAGATAGACAACCAAAAAAGAATAGAAAAGGAAATAATAATGATTTTGATAGTGGAAAGTTAAATAATTTAAAAAAACATAATAATTTCAATGATGATGAAATGTATGATTATTATGATTTAAGTTCTGATAGAAGAAGAAATAAAAAATCAAAACCAAAGACAGAACAAAAATCAAAACAGAAAATATTTAAATTAACAGAAATAACAATACCAGAAACAATAACTGTTAAAGATTTAGCTATGACAATGAAAGTAACTAGTAGTGATGTTATAAAAAAATTACTTTCTCTTGGAATTTTAGCTACAATAAATAATGAACTTGACTTTGATACAGCTTTTTTAATTGCTGAAGAATATGGAATTACTGCTTCTAAGAAGGTTGTTGTAACAGATGAAGATAAGCTTATTGATGAAACAGAAGATAATGAAGAAGATTTAGTAGCAAGACCACCTGTTATAGTAGTTATGGGGCACGTAGATCACGGAAAAACATCTCTTCTTGATGCAATAAGAAATACTAATGTTATAGAAGGTGAATCTGGTGGAATTACTCAACATATTGGTGCATATCAAGTAAAAATTAATGATAGAGATATAACATTTCTTGACACTCCAGGTCATGAAGCATTTACAAGTATGAGAGCAAGAGGAGCTATGATAACTGATATAGCAATTTTAGTTGTAGCTGCTAATGATGGGGTTATGCCTCAAACTGTTGAAGCAATAAATCATGCAAAAGCTGCGAATATACCTATTATAGTAGCTGTAAATAAGATGGATTTACCAGATGCTAATTTTGCAAAAGTTCAACAGGAACTTATGCAATATGAACTTGTACCAGAAGAATGGGGAGGAAATACAATTTATGTTCCAATTTCTGCTAGAAAAGGTGACGGAATAGACAATTTGTTAGAAATGGTATTACTTCAAGCTGATATTTTGGAATTAAAAGCTAATCCTACAAAACAAGCAAAAGGAACTGTTATAGAAGCAAAATTAGATAAAAAAAGAGGACCTGTTGCTACAATGCTTGTTCAAAGAGGAAAATTAGATGTTGGTGATACAATTATTGTAGGTTCTACAATTGGAAGAATTAGAACTATGACAAATGATAAAGGTAAAAAAGTTAAATCTGCTGGTCCATCTACACCGGTTGAAATAACAGGTTTAAATAATGTTCCAAGTTCAGGTGATATATTCTATGAAGTAAAAGATGAAAGAACTGCAAAACATTTGATTGAAAAGAGAAAACAAGAAGAAAGAGAAAAAGAATTGGCTAAAAATAGAGCTGTTACTTTGGATGATTTATTTAATCAAATCGAGTCTCAGAATTTAAAACAATTAAACTTAATTGTTAAAGCAGATGTTCAAGGTTCTGTAGAGGCATTAAAACAATCACTTGAAAAATTATCTAATGATCAAGTAAAAGTTAAAGTTATACATTCAAATGTTGGAGGAGTTACAGAATCAGATGTTACACTTGCACAAGTGTCAAATGCGATAATAATTGCTTTCAATGTAAGAGCTGAAGTTATGGCAAAAACTATGGCAGATAATAATAGTGTTGAAATTAAACAATATTCTGTTATATATGATGCAATAAATGATGTAGAGTCTGCTATGAAAGGCTTGCTTGATCCAGTATATAAAGAAGTGATTATAGGAACAGCAGAAATTCGTCAAACATTTAAAGTTTCTAATGTAGGCACAATTGCTGGATGTTATGTATTAACAGGAAAAGTTTCTAGAAATGCAGGTTTAAGAGTAATAAGAGATAATATAGTTATTCATGATGGAAAACTTATATCATTAAAAAGATTTAAAGATGATGTTAAAGAAGTAGATAAGGGATATGAATGTGGTCTTCAAATTGAAAACTTCAATGATATTATGGAAGGTGATACTCTTGAAGTATATGTTATGGAAGAGGTGAAATAATGTCAGGAAACAGTAATAGGATGAATAAAATCAACGAAGAATTAAAAAAAGAAATAGGTCATATTATAAGTTTAGAACTTAAAGATCCTAATTTAACAGGACTTATCAGTGTAACTGATGTTAGAACTACTCCTGATTTAAAATTTGCTAGAGTATATGTTAGTATGATAGGATGCAAAAATAATAAACAATGTTTAGGAATTTTAAAAAAATCATCAGGTCATATTAGAAGTATTTTAGCCAAAAAAATAAATTTAAGAATTACTCCAGAACTAGTATTTGAATTTGATGATTCAATAGAATATGGTTCAAAGATAGATCAAATTTTGAAAGATATAACAAAAGATTTAAAAAAAGATGAATAAATTTTACTAATAAAAATATTTGTGGGTGTGTTATACATGCCCACATATTAAAATAATATTTTAATTTTTATATAAATAAAAATGAGTTAGAAAGGATAAAAAATGACTCTAGACGAAATATATAATGAAATAAAAAATTCTAATAGTTTTATTTTGTTAACACATGAGAATCCTGATGGAGATGCAATTGGAAGTGTTTGTGGTATGGCAATTGCTTTGAAAAATATGGGGAAAAATAATATAGATATTTGTTTAAAAGAATGGCCTGAAAATTATAATTTTGTTCCTGGAATAGAAATGATAAAAAAGGAAGTTAACAAAGATAATTATGATATGGCTATAGTTCTTGATTGTGCTAATTTTGAAAGAATTTCTACTATTTATAGAGATATTTTTGAGAAAGCGACAACAAAAGTTCAAATTGACCATCATAATAAAAATACTATGTTTGCTGATTATAATTTTGTAAATCCAGCATCACCATCATGTACTCAAATATTAGCTTCTAGTTTTGATTATTTAAATATTGAAATTACTAAAGATATTGCAACATGTATTCTAACAGGAATAATTACAGATACTTGTGGCTTTAGTACTCCAGAAACAACTGCAGATAGTTTTGATTTTGCATCAATATCTTTAAGTAAAGGAATAAACATATCTAAAATTTATCGAGAATCTTTTAATAAAATCTCAAAAGCTAGATTTATGATACAGAATTTAGCATCAGAGAGAATGGAATTTTTAGAAGATGGTAAAATAGCTTTTACATATATAACAAAAAATGATGAAAAAAAATTCGGAACAAAAACAGGAGATTTATCTACTATAGTTGAAATTGGTAAAAATATTGATGGAGTCGAAGTTTCAATATTTATTTATGAAAGAGAAAATGATTATAAAATTTCAGTTCGTTCAAATGAATATATTGATTCTTCATCAATTTGTCTAGCTTTAGGTGGCGGAGGCCATATGAGAGCTGGTGGAGTGAGTATACAAACATCTTTAGAAGAAGCTAAAGAATTAGTACTAAATGAAACAAAAAAATATTTAAAATAATTATAAAATGGTGATTTAATGGATGGAATTATTATAATAGATAAACCTATTGGTATGACTTCAAGGCAAGTGGTTTCAAAAGTAAAAGGCTTTTATAACGAAAAAAAAGCTGGTCATACAGGAACTTTAGATCCAATGGCAACTGGTGTGTTACCAATTTTATTAGGAAAAGCTACAAAATTATCTAAATATTTAGTAAATCATGATAAAAAATACATAGCTACTCTTTTTTTAGGAGAAAAAAAAGATACTGGAGATTGTGAAGGAAAAACAATTCAAGTAAAAGATGTTCCAAAATTAAATGAAAAAAAAATAAATGAAGTTTTATTTTCTTTTAAAGGAAACATAAATCAAATACCACCTATGTATTCTGCAATTAAAGTAAATGGAAAAAAATTATATGAATATGCAAGAAAAGGTATGGTAATTGAAAGACATACTAGAAATATAAATATTTATGAAATTAAATTATTGAATTTTACAGAAAATATAATAACATTTGAAGTTTTTTGTTCAAAAGGGACATATATTAGAGTATTATGTGAGGATATTGCAGAGAAACTTGGGACAGTACGGCTATATGATGAATCTTAGAAGAACTGAAGTTAACAATTTTAAAATTGAAAATTCGGTAAAAATTGATGAATTATTAATAAAAAAAGATAATATAATATCTATAGAAGAGTATTTTAATAATAACGAAAAAATTGTATTAAATGATAGAAAATTAGAATTGTTTTATAATGGTGTTAAATTAAATTGTGATTTTGAAGATGGTATTTATAGAATTTATAATTTAAATAATAATTTTATTGGCGTTGGTGAGGTAACTCAAAAGTTATTGAAACGAGATATAATAATTGAATAATATAAAATTATAAATTAATTTAAATTTGCTCATTGTTTTAATTTATACTGTTAAAAATAAATTATAAAAGAATTTTTTGCAATCCAATTTGTTCTTATATTTTTTATATTTTTAAATTTTTATATAAATTTATGCAAAAAAATTGCATTAATTGTAAAATATTGGTATAATTATAAATGGAGATATTAGAAAAAGAAAAATAAAAAGGAAAGAGGAAAAAATGAAATATTTATATATTTTACAACAAGCTTTAATTTGGATATTAACAATATATTGGTTATATCAAATAATTATAAGCTTTTGTTCTCTTATAAAATTAAAAGAAAAACCAAAGATAATTGATAAAAATCATAAGTTTATGGCTATAATTCCAGCACATAACGAAGAAGATGTAATTAAAAATTTAGTTTTAAGTTTGAAAAATCAGGATTATCCAAAAGATTTATATGATATTTATGTTATTGCTGATAATTGTAATGATGCTACAGCAGAAATTGCTAAAGATGCTGGAGCAATTGTTTTAAAGAGATTTGACGAGGCTCATAAAACTAAAGGATATGCTCTTAATTGGTTTTTAAAACAAAAAATTGAAGAAAATGCTGATTATGATGCTTTCTGTGTTTTTGATGCAGATAATATTGTAGATAAAAATTTCTTAAAAGCAATGAATTTAAAATTGTGTCAAGGAGAAAATGTTGTTCAAGGATATAGAGATATAAAAAATCCAAAAGATTCATGGATATCTTCAGGTTATGCAATTTTTTATTGGATGATGAATAAATTCTATCATTTAGCTAGATATAATGTTGGTTTATCTCCTCTTATAAATGGAACAGGTTTTATGGTTAGATTTGATGTTATTAAACCAGATGGATGGCAAACTAAAACATTAACAGAAGATATAGAATTTTCTTTAATAAATATATCTAAAGGAAAGAAACTTGGATGGGCGGTTGATGCTATAGTTTTTGACGAACAACCAGTTGCATTCAAGCCAAGTTGGTCTCAAAGAGAAAGATGGACAGTGGGACATCTTCAATGTATGAAGTATTATTTAAAAGATTTGGCAAAAGGAATTACAAAACATAAAAAACTTATGAATTTTGATGGATTTTTATATATGCTTGGTATTCCATTTATGATTTTGTCTTTTGTTTTAGTGGCTGTAAATACAATGTTATATTTAGGTTCAGAAATGTCTACTTATGATGTAATAATTAGTTATTTAAATTTTGGATTAGCAACATTTTTTACTCCAATGCTTATAGCTGCATTTATAATGTGGGTTGACAAGAGACCAATAAAACCTATGTTAAAAGGATTATTATGTTATCCACTATTCTTAGGTTCATGGATATTAATAAATATAAAATGTTTAATAAAACCAAATACTGAATGGGAAAAAATAAAACATGTTAAAAGTGTTAAAATTGAAGATTTGGTTCCAGAAGAACAATATAATAAATAAAAATATAGAATATAAATTATAAGGACGCTCAATAAGCGTCCTTATATAATTTATAAAGAAAATAATTATTTTATAAAAAAGGAATTATATTAATTAAACTTTATTAAAGTTTTTATGATATCCAAATTGAGAATTGATTATTCAACTATTGATATTTTTAATAAAAAGTGATAATATATGTGTGCATATTTGTAAAAAATACAAATAAAATTTAATTAGGGGCTTACATTATGAATTTTGATGAAAAACTTGAAATAATTTTAGATAAGTGTCAAATTTTAAAAAATGAATCAATGAAAAAACATACTTCTTTAAAAATAGGAGGAACAGCCGATTATTTTATTAGTATAAATGATGAAAATGAATTACTAAATTTATTAAAACTTTGTAAGGAGTTTAAAAAAAAATATTTTATAATAGGAAATGGAACTAATATATTAGTAACAGATAAAGGTTTTAGAGGAGTAGTAATAAAATTAAAATTTGAAAATGTTAATATAAAAATAAGCGAAAATGAAGGTATTATTGAAGTAGGATCTGGGTATTCTTTAATAAAGCTTTCAAAACTTGCTTTAGAAAATGAGTTAGAGGGATTAGAATTTGCATGTGGAATTCCAGGAACGATAGGTGGAGCAATAAGAATGAATGCTGGAGCATATGGTAGTGAAATAAAAGATATTTTAATTTCTACAAGATTTATAGATACAGAAGATGAAAAAATAAAAGAATTACCTTTAGAGCTTCATCAATTTTCATACAGAAATAGTATTTTTGCTCAAAAACCTTATATAATTTTGAGTACAAAAATAAAATTAAAAAAAGGCAGTAAGTTACAGATTAAAAGCAAGATGGATCAAAATTTTGAAAGTAGAAAGTTAAAGCAACCTATAGAATATCCCAGTGCTGGAAGCACTTTTAAAAGACAAGAAGGAATAGTTACAGCAAAACTTATTGATGAATTAGGATTAAAAGGATATTCTATTGGAGATGCGCAAGTTTCAACGAAGCATGCTGGTTTTTTAATAAATAAAGGAAATGCTAATTTTGAAGATATGAATGAACTTATAGAAAAAGTAAAAGAAAAAATTTATAATAGATATAAAATTAAAATAGAATTAGAAATTTTAATAGTTGGAGAAAGATAGAAAGGAATAATAAAATGAAATCTTTTTTTGAATGGTTTAAATCAAGTACAAAAGTAAAAAGATGGATATTTTTAATAGTATTAGGAATTATTTTAACATGTTATGGTTTTACAAAAGTTTTAGTTAGAGATAAGATGGAATTTTCTGATTTATGGAGTATAATTGGAACTTTTGTTATTGGTTTTTTATTTATAATTATTGGTATTGTTTTTATTCAAAAAAGAAATTTAGAAATATTAGTAGAAGCTAATGATACTATGCCAGGAAAAAATAAAAAGGTTAATATAAAATCACTAATTTTTAATAGAAAAGTATATGATCAAGGTCCTAAAATTGTAGTTATAGGTGGAGGTACAGGAATTGCTTCTGTAGTAGAAGGCTTAAAAAAATATACTAGTAATTTAACAGTAATTGTACCAATGGCTGATAATAAAATAATAACTCATGCTAAAGAAAACTTAGAATTGTTACCACTTGGTGAAATAAAATCTGCTATAGTTTCTATGTCTGATAAAAAAGAGCTTATGGAAAAACTAATGTATTGGGATTTTAAACATTCTGGACTAGAAGGCGTAAATTTTGGAGACTTATATATGTTTGCTATGAATGAGATTTTTGAGAATCCTTCAGAAGCAATACAAAAATGTACAGAGATTTTAAATATTACAGGAAAAGTTATTCCTGTAACTTTGGATGAAACAACAATTTGCGCTGATTTAAGTAATAAAACTGTAGTTGAAGGAAAAGATAATATACCTGAAGAAACTCTAGCAAAATTTGAAAAAATAGATAGAATTTTTTTGTCACCACCTAATTGTAAACCTGCAACAGGAGTTTTAGAAGCAATTAGCGAAGCAGAAGCTATTGTTATAGGCCCAGGTAATTTATATACAAGCATTATACCAATTTTACTTGTTAAAAATGTGGTTAAAGCTATAAAAGAAAGTAAAGCAATGAAAATATATGTATCAAATTTAATGACGAAACCAGGTGAAACAGATACATATACATTATCTGAACATTTAAATGCTATAAAAGAACATGTTGGTTCAAATTTGTTTGATTATTGTTTAGCAGATACAGGTGAGATAGTACCTGAATATATTAGAAAATATAATAAAGATGGTGCAGATGTAGTGGAAGTTGATAACTCTAAACTTAACTCAAAAGGACCTAAAATAATACAAAAAAATATGTCATACATAATTAATGGAAAAATTAGACATAATCCTGATGCAATGGCTATAAATATAATAAATCTTATTTGTAATGAATTAGTTTTTAAGGATAAAAAAAGTGAAACAGAATATATTTTATTAAATTCTGTTTTAAAAGAACAGAAAAAACAGGAAAAAAGAAGACAAAAATTAATGAAAAAAAATGGTGGAAAATTACCAGTAAAAAATAAACCAAAAATGAAAAGTAAATTTTCTACAAAATATAAAGAAAGAATTGAATATATACAAGATGAAGTTGCAAAAAAGAATGAAGTAAAAAAAGGCAAGATAAAGAAATCTAAAAAAGTTAAAAAATAATTGAGTTTTGGAAAAGAGGTACAAATGAAGTTAAGTAAGGATGAATTGGGATTAAATGAGGGAATAAAAAAAGAATGGGTAATTACTAATGGCTTAGGTGGATTATGCTCATCAACTGTTATAGGTGCAAATACTAGAAAATATCATGGATTATTAGTTGCTCCATTATTTCCGCCAGCTAGAAGGTATGTTTTAATTTCAAAATTAGATGAAAGTATTCAAATAGGGGATGAGAAATTTAATCTTTATACAAATATTTGTAAAGATTTTGTTTCTGAAGGATTTAAATATTTACAAGAATTCGAAAAAGAATATATTCCAAAATTTGTTTACAAAGTAAAAGATGTTACTATTACAAAAAAAATATCAATGATTTATGGTAGAAATACAGTAGTGGTTGTGTATAATATAAAAAATGGAAAAGATTCAGCAGTATTAGATTTAGCTCCAATAATAAATTTTAGAGATTTTCATACAATGAGTACAAATCATGAATTTTCAATAAAACAAAATATAAATAAAAATAAGATTAGAATTGAAATAGATGGAAATGGAGCTACTCCACTATATATGTATGTTTCAGAAGGAGAATATATTGAACATTATAATGATACTTTTAGAAACATGTATTATATAAAAGAAGAGGAAAGAGGATTCTATCCTGAAGAGAATCTTTGTGTACCTGGAAGATATCAAATAAGGATTGAACCTAATGAAGAAAAAAATATCACATTTATTGGTTCACTTGAAGATAATATTGAACAAATAAATGGAGAAAAAATAATAGAAAATGAAATTGCAAGACTTAAAGAGATAATTAATCATTCAGAATTATTAAATAAATCTGATAAATTAAAAAAAGAAGAGCAAATTAAAAATGAGGTTATAAAAGATTTAATTATAGCTTCAGATTCCTTTATAATTTACAGACCAAATTTTGGAACACATTCATTACTTGCGGGAATTCCTTGGTTTTTAGATTGGGGAAGAGATACATTAATAGCTTATGAAGGAATTTTCTTAATACAGAAAAGATTTGATTTAGCAAAAGAAATATTGATAACTTTTACAAGAGATATAAAATATGGACTAGTTCCCAATCGGATATTCAGGATATGATAATAGACCTTTATATAATAGTGTAGATGCGTCACTTTTATTATTTGAACAAGTTAATAAATATTTAAAATATACTAATGATTATGATTTTATTAGAAATAATATTTTTAATTATTTAATAGATATTATAACTAATTATAGTGAAGGGATAGATGTTTCAGATAATAATATATATATTGATACAGATAATTTATTGGTATCTGGTACAGAACATACTCAAAATACTTGGATGGATGCTAAGGTAGGAGATATAGTAGTTACTCCGAGAAATGGAAAAGCAGTTGAGATTAATGCTTTATGGTATAATGCTTTAAAAACATTAGAGGTTTTAGCAAATAAATTTGGAGAAAATGATATTGCAGAAAGATGTGGTATAGCAGCAAAAAAACATAAACAAGTATTTAATAGAAAATTTTATAATGATAAAAACAAATGCCTATATGATGTATTAGGTGATGAAAAAATAAGGCCTAATCAGTTATTTGCAATTTCTTTAACATATCCAGTAATTAATATATCTAGTTCTAAAGCTAGAGATGTTCTAAATACTTGCAAAGAAAAATTGTTAACAAGATATGGACTTAGAACTTTAGCAAAAGAAGATAAAAATTATATAGCGGTATATGAAGGTGATAGTTTTAAAAGAGATATGAGTTATCATCAAGGAATCACATGGGTATGGCTTTTAGGATTATATAATGATGCACAGATTAATATAATTAAAGCTACGAAAGATACAAAAATAAAGAAACAGTTAGAAGAAGAGTATAATAAATTTAAATTAAATGTATATAATACATTTAAAAAGGAGATATATAAAGGAGAGGGAATTGGAAGTATATCAGAAGTATATAATTCAAAACCTCCATATAAAACAGGTGGAACTTTTTCTCAAGCTTGGAGCGTGTCTGAAGTTTTAAGAATAATATTATAAATGGACGACTTTTTAGTCGTCTTTAATTAAGGAGATTAGATGTTAACATTTAATAAACCATTTTACAAAATTATTAACGAGTTATGTGAAGAAATGGATATACAAGTTCAAGAATATTCATATGGGTATTTTAGACAATTAAAAAAAGATGGAAAGATAAGAAATTTGATGATGCATAAATTAGATTTAAATTCTATGATTGCTTTAAATATAGCTAATGATAAATATGCAACATATGAATTTTTAAAATCGAATAATATACCAGTAATAAATCATCATATGATTTTTAATCCTAAAACTAGAAAAGAATATATAGGCATTTCAGATATAGAAATTGCTAAAAAGCTTTTTAATAAATATAATGGAAAAATAGTTATTAAGGCAAATGATTCTTTTCAAGGAAAAGATGTTTTTTTTATAGATAATAAAGAGCAAATAGAAAAAACTATTAAAGAAATTTTCAGTAAGGATAATAATTCTTTAAGTATATGTCCATTTGAAGAAATTAAAAATGAATATAGAGTAATAGTATTAGATGATGAATGTTTATTTAGTTATAAAAAAGAATTGCCAAAAATAATAGGAGATGGTATTAAAACAATTGGAGATTATATTTTAGATTTAAAAATTGAAAGACCTGATAAAAGTTTAAATTTAAATTATATTCCAAAAAATGGTGAAGAAGTTTACTTATCGTGGAAATTTAATTTAAGTAATGGAGCTATCCCAAAAGATATAGATGATATAGAAAAAAAACAAATTGTAGAAAAATTAGCTTTAGATGTTGCGAAGATTATTAATATTAGATTTGCTTCAATTGATATAATAGAAAATATTGAAGGTGAATTTAAAATAATAGAAGTAAATGCTACAGTTTGTATGAATAAATTTGTAGAAAAATACGAAAACGGATATGAAATAGCAAAAAATATATACAGAAAAGCTATAGAAAAAATGTTTGAATAAAATTATATAAAAAAAGTGATTGGGTAAAATCCAATCACTTTTTTATATAATAGGAAAGTTCTCCCAACTTACCAGTATATAAAGGCTTTGCCAACATTTTATAAATTAATTTAAAGGAACATTTTCAACAGTATAAGTATCTTTTATTGAGTTAATCCATTTTTGGTATGCGGAATCTTGATCTTTTCCATTATCTAATTCTACAGAATAAACAGCATTTTCACTAATAGAACCATCAGCCTTTAATGAAAAATTGTC
Organism: uncultured Clostridia bacterium; assembly: GCA_947631185.1. Lineage (GTDB taxonomy): Bacteria > Bacillota > Clostridia > TANB77 > CAG-508 > Scatovivens. The sequence continues at coordinate 25,553 of CANRKJ010000002.1, forward strand.
AGCTATAACTGTTACATACCAATTATATGTTGCAGTAGTTTTAGATGAAGTATATGGAATTTTTACTATTCCAATAATTTTGTTAAAAACATTTGAATTTGAATCTTCTTTTTTAGTTAATAAATATAAACTAACAAATTCTGGAGTACCCATTGTTAAATCAGTGTTAATATCTTCAACCTCAGCATATTTATAATCAGTGTTTTCTCTTATACGATATTTTGTATTTTCTTTATCATTCCATGAAATTAATTCTGTAGATTTTGATTTTGCTTTTTCAATATAATTAGTTTTTATAGTATTTTTTATATTGTCAGTTATTTCTGAAACTTTTGAAATATAGGCAGCTTGACTTTCTATTTTATAGTCAATAGTAGTAGATTTTAAAACTAATGCTTTTTTATCTGCTAATTCTTTATCCCAATCGCTTGCAGTAATTTTTATAGTTTCACCATTTGAAATGCCAGAAGTTTTACTTGGAGTATATTTTATTGTTTTAATAAATTCATCAGTACTTTCATTTGTAATATTTATTGTAATATTTGGACTCATTCCACTTATAGAAACTTTCATACTAGCAAAAGCATCAATTTCTGTACCATCTTTTAAATCAGTAACAGAAACATTTATTGTATCTGATTTAAGAGTTAATCCATTTTCTTTTAGAAAATTTTCAGGTAGAGTAACTTTTATTTCTAATTCTTTACCATTTTCTAAGTCTTTATTATCCTTAATTTCCAAATTTATTTTTTTTGCTAATTCTTTATATGTGTCTTTACCAATTTCATCTTTCAATTTTGAATCTAATTTTACTTTAGCAGTAGCATGTTTATTAAAACCAGTATAAGAAACTACTATATATTTAGACAAATCTAAAGAACTAGAATCTTCTATTCCTGATGCAGATATAGATAATAACTTATCTTTTATTTTTAATTTATTATTATTTAGAAAAGTTTCTGATATAGATATTTCTATTTCAATATTATCTCCATTAGATAAATCTGAGTCATTTTTTATTTTTAATTTTGCATTATTAATAAAATCTTTAGCTAATTTTTCATCTTTAATTTGTTCTTTTAATTTATCTAAGTCTATCTTAGCTGAAACTTTAGCTGATCCATTATAGCCTTCATATTCTAATGAAACAGCATCATATAAATCAACAATATTTTTTGCAAATTTAAAAAAATAAATACCATATCCGAACACCAGCTAAAATAATAAGTAATAAAATAATAATTAGAAATTTTTTAAAGCTAAATTTCTTTTTTTCGGTTTTTTTAGTATTACTTTTTTCTTTCTTTTCATTTTTTTTGTTATCATTTTCTTTAACTTGATTATCTGCTTTTTCAGTTTCAACTTGAGTTTTTTCATCTTTAACAACGGTATTATCAGAGCTTTCTTCTTTCATATAAATCCTCCTTATATAATTATTATATTCATATTATAATTAAAAAATAGTATAAAATCAATATAGAAAAGATAGTTTATAAAAATTGATATCAAAAAAATATGAAGTTTTTAAAAATTTTATTCTATAAAGTGCGAAAAAATGTTTGACAAAACATTTTTTTAGTGATAAAATGTTCGTGAAATAGGAAAGAATATTTCCTAAAATATCAGAATAAGGGGAGTTTGGTATGAGAAGAAGAGATCCAAATAGTTTAAATAAAAGAGAAAAGGCAATTTTGAAATATATTGAAAAACAAATAAAAACAAATGGTTATCCACCTTCAGTTAGAGAAATTGGTAAAGCAGTAGGTTTAAAATCTACAGCAACTGTTCATGCTTATATATCAGCATTAGAAGAGAAAGGATATATTAAAAAAGAATCTCAAAAAGGTAGAACTTTAAAATTATTAAAAGGTGGATTAAGTGAAGATAAGAATCAAGAAACTTTTAATAAAAGTTTTTATTCAGGAAGAGAAATGGTAGATGTACCAGTAATAGGTAAAATAACTGCAGGAGAACCAATACTTGCTTATGAAAATATTACTGATACATTTCCAATACCATTAGATTTTGTTGGAACTGGAGAAAGTTTTATGCTTACAGTAAGAGGGGAAAGTATGATAGAAGCTGGAATTTTGGATGGAGATTATATATTGGTTAGAAAACAGAATACAGCTGAAAATGGAGAAATTGTTGTTGCATTAATAGAAGATGAAGCTACAGTTAAAACTTTTTATAAAGAAAAAGATCATATTAGATTACAACCAGAAAATCCTACAATGGATCCAATAATAGTACCAAATTGTGAAATATTAGGAAAAGTATCTGGTGTTTTCAGAAAAATAAAATAGCTGGTTTCAGCTATTTTATTTTAAATTTATTATAGTTACTCCATTTTCTCCTTCACCATAAGTTCCAATTCTGTAATCTTTTACATGAGGATGGTTTTTAAGGAAATTATGAATTCCTTTTCTTAATATCCCAGTTCCTTTACCATGTATTATCCTAACAGAATTTAAACCATTCATAATAGCAGAATCTAAATATTTGTCAATTTCAAAGCATGCTTCTTCAACATTTAATCCAATAACATTTAGCTCGGTTGAAAAAGATTTAACTTTAAATTCTCTTTTTTTACTATGTTCTTTTTCAATATTATTTATCTGCTTATTTGTTTTTTCTAATTTATCTATATCAAAGTTCATTTTTAATGATCCAACTTGAATTTGAACTTTATTAGATTTATTAGGAAGAGAAATGACTATGCCAACTTGATTTAATGTTGGAATAAAAACTGTCATACCTAAAGTTATTTCAGATTTTTCTAATGATTTTAATTTGTTAAAAGAAGAATTTATAGTAGATAGATTATTTATTTTATCATTTAATCTATTTCTTAAATTATTGGCTATTTTATTATTTTTAGAGTTTTCTATATCTTTAATAATACTATTTGCATCATCTTTGGCGTTTAGAAGAATATCTCTAGCTTTTGATTTAGCTTCATTAATAATATTTCTTTCTTGTTCTTCAACAAAACTTAAATCTTTATTTAACTTTTCTTTTAAAATTCTAATTTCTTTAGAATTTTGGTCGATTTTTTGTTTTTCATATTCAATGGATTTTTTATCATCATATATAGATTTTAGTAAATTCTCTATATTGATATCATCTTTTTTAATTAAATTCTCAGCTCTATTTATAATATTGTCAGATATTCCAAGTTTTTTACTTATAGCAAAAGCATTACTAGTTCCTGGTACTCCAATCAAAAGTTTATAAGTAGGGGAAAGAGTTTCTAAATCAAATTCTACACTAGCATTTTTGAATCCATTAGTAATTAAAGCAAATTGTTTTAATTCTTGATAATGAGTTGTACATAAAACCAATGAATTTTTTTTATTTAATTCTTCTAAAATACTAATAGCGAGTGCAGATCCCTGTGTAGGGTCTGTTCCAGCACCTAATTCATCCATAAGAACTAGACTTTTATTTGTAGCTAATTTTAAAATATTAGATATATTAGAAATGTGAGAAGAAAATGTACTAAGAGATTCTAGTATATTTTGATCGTCACCGATATCAGCAAAAATATTATCAAAAACAAAAATACTACTACCTTCTTTTGCAGGAATGTTAAGACCACTCATAGCCATTAATGTTATAAGTCCAGTGGTTTTTAAACAAACTGTTTTGCCACCTGTATTGGGACCTGTAATAATTAATGAATTAAACTCTTTACCAATAGTAATTGTATTTTTTACTGCTTGTTTTTTGTTAAGTAATGGATGCCAAGCATTTATTAAATTAATATATTTTTCTTCATTTAATATAGGTTTAATTCCATCTATATCATTAGAATATTTTCCTTTTGCAAAAATAAAATCTAATATACCAATTAGTTTTAAATTATTTTCTATATCTGGAATTATGTTAAAAAATAGTGATGATAATTTTTGTAGAATTATTTGTATTTCGATGTTTTCTTCATTTTTTAAATTGTTTATATCATTATTTATTTCAAAAACACCAATAGGTTCGATATAAACAGTAGCGCCACTACTAGAAATATCATGAATAAAACCTTTAATTTCTGATCTATATTCATTTTTTACAGGAATAACAAATCTATTATTTTTAACAGTTATAATAGGTTCTTGAACAAATTTTGAATGTAACATTGTATTTAATTTATTTTTTATTTCTAATTCTTTATTCTTAATATTTTTTCTAATTGAATATAGGGCAGGGGAAGCATTATCATCTAAAGTAAATTCGTCTATTATTGCAGATGATAACTCTTTTTCTATATTTGGATTACTATAAAGGTTTAAAAACAAGTTTTCTATACATGAAAATTCACTCATATCAATAGTGGTTTCACTTTTATAATATTCCTTTAATTCACGTGAAATTTTAAGTAGAGTGTATAAATCGAGCAATTGTTTTATATTCAATGACATAAAACTTTTTAAAGTTTTTATATGTGATGTTAAATCATTAAAATTAGTTAATGGAATATTTCCTTTTTTGTAAATTAAAGTACTTGCAGAAAATGTCTGGTTTAAAGCTTTTTCTATATCTTTTTTATTATTAAGAGGGTTTAAATTTAATGCAAGATTTTTACCTAATGATGTAATAGTGTAATTACTTAAAATTTCTTTTATTTTATTAAATTCTAATTTTTCTAAATATTTTGTTTCCATGAAAAAATTTTATCATAAAAATACAGTAAAGTAAAGAAAATGTATGAATCTACTTAATTTAAAATGAAATTATATGTAATTATATTATTTAACAAAATTTTAAAATTTTTGAAAAAAGTGTTGACATATAAAATAAAAACTATTATAATTAAAAACGTGCTAAGGAAATATTGCAGATGCACTTTTAGCTCAGTTGGTCAGAGCAACCGGCTCATAACCGGTGGGTCCAAGGTTCGAATCCTTGAAGGTGCACCAAGGTGCAGGTGTAGTTCAATGGTAGAATTCCAGCCTTCCAAGCTGGCTATGCGGGTTCGATTCCCGCTACCTGCTCCATTATTTTTTTAGCTCTAATATAATAATTAAAAGCATTATCAAACAATATTGCAGGTGTAGTTCAATGGTAGAATTCCAGCCTTCCAAGCTGGCTATGCGGGTTCGATTCCCGCTACCTGCTCCATCAAAAATTAGTCATTGTATTAGAGATATCTAGTATGATGGCTTTTTTTCATATTATAATGCGGGTATAGTTTAATGGTAGAATCCCATGCTTCCGACCTGGTGGTGAGGGTTCGATTCCCTCTACCCGCTCCAAGCGAAGAGATGTATATGAATGCGTCTCTTTTTTATTTCGTAAAGTAGAGGGAATCGAAAAGCTGAGCAATTGAGCGTTGCCAGTGGCAGATGAAGCGATATTGCGAAGGCTAAGAAACTTTTGATAAAAAGCAAAAAGCTTTTTATCAATTAGTTGAGTGCTGTTTTAAGGAGCCAGTTTTGGCGTTGTAGCAACAACGCTGAAACTGAGCTAAAAAAACAGTCCAGTGGACTGTTTTTCTTGCATGGCCTCTGGCGAATTCCCTCTACCCGCTCCACAAAAGGCGTTTTAGCCTTTATTTTTTTGTTTTGATGTATCCATGTAAACTGCTAAAAATGAGAGCGACAGATAAAAACGCTTTAAAACGAAAAATTGTCAACAAAATTGTCAACAACAAAAAACGTGTTGACAATTTGTTGACAAAATGCCCATATATTTTTACAGTATTAAGAGATACAAAGGTCAGTATTTTTAATACTTTACATAAATAAGTTTAAAAGTGGAGATTTAGTGGTGAATTTTCAAAAAAAGCTTTAATATTAATCTATTAAAGTGTTGATATATAAATAAAAAGTGACATAGGGAAAAGCAGTATTCAAAAAAGAATACTGCTTAAATATTATCTTACTAAATCATTATTATCTAATAATTCGTAATTTGTTGTATTTAATTTTCTTGCTTTATTTAATATATCATTATTTAAATAATATTCATGTAGCTTTTCCATTTCTTTTTCTTTGTATTTATTCAAAACAGATGTATAGGTATTTAATGTTATATTTATGTCAGTATGACCAAGTAATCTTTGAAGAGCAACAGCTCTCATACCAGATTCAATACAACGAGTACCATAAGTGTGTCTTAAAGTGTGTATAGAAACAGGATGTGTAATATTAACTTTTTTAGCAATACTTTTTAGTTGATTGTTAATAGTAGAGTGTAAAACTAGTTTTTGATTTGGTGTTAAAAATAACATGTTGTCTTTATTGTTTTTAGAAATTTCTAATTGTTCCATTATATAAGGTAATATAAAATCAGGTATTGGTAAATCTCTTTGCCCAGCAAAAGTTTTTGTTGTTTTTCCTACACATACTTTATCGTTTTTATCAGTTGTTAATGTTCTTCGTACTTGTAGTATTTTTTTATTTAAATCAAAATCACTAGATTGTAAATCAAGAGTTTCGCCAACACGAAGTCCCATATATAGTTGAATTAGAAATACATTTCTGTAAGGTACATCTTGAACATCAACATTTAGTAAATAATCAGTTAGTCTTTGTTGTTCATCAACTTCTAAAGCATTACAAATTTTATCTTCTTTTTTGCTTTTAGGTTTTATTGTTTCATACATAGGGTTTTCATGTATATAACCTTTATTTAGAGCATATTCAAAAGCACTTTTAAATTGAAAATAACTTTTTTGAATTGATGAATTACTGTAATTTTCAGTTAATGAATTAAAATAATTTTGTAATTCATCTGTTGTTATTTCATTTATGTTTTTATTTGCTAAATATGTCTTTTCGATAGTCCTTATAGTGTTCATACTTCTTGCATAAGCTCTATCGGTTATTAAATTAGAATCAACTTTTTTCTGCAATAACATTTTTATAAGTTTAATTAAAGGTATTCCATTGTTTTGAATAAATATAGAACTATTTTTTTGCAAGTTTATATCTTTTAAAAATTCCTTTGCTGATTCTTCAGTTGGAAATGATTTTCTTATTCTTTTGGGTTTACCAGTATTTAAATCCTGTATAATATAAGAAGCTATCCAGTTTTTTCTATCTTTATTATAAAAAACACTGCCTTGAGCTTGTTTATTTGCCATAAACACACCTCCTAAACTCGTCTTTGCATTTTCCAGATAGTATAAGCAATAAGTGTTATATGCCAAGATTGACCTATATTTACAGAAGGAAAATCATTTCTTTTAAAAATTTTATAACTAGCATTTTTACCTATATTCAAATCTTTTGCAACATCTTTTACTGTTAAAATAGTAAATGGATTTTCTAATTTATCTATTGCAATTTTTGCAAGCATTTCTTCAAATGATAGTTTTTCTTTTGTATCAATTATATTATTATCTAGTTCGTTCATTATCTCTAATTCCTTTCAAATAATCTTTTACAAGTTTTCGTAATCTTTCCTTTGGAAAATCGAATAGTAAACTGGTATATTCAAAAGCCTTGTCTAAATAATATTTAAGATAATTGATATATTTATGTAAGTGTAAATTTTCTTTGTTTAATTCTTCATAATTTTGTTGTAGTTGTTCTAAATTTTCCAAAGTTTTATCGCTTGTAACTTTTATTTTTGTATATTGTTTGGTTAGAGTGTTACATTTCTTTATTATTCTTCTATAATCTTCTCTTAATAAATCTATATTATTTGTGTTAAGTTCTTGCTCAATATTAAGCGATTTTATCTCAAATTCTTGTACTTCGTGATTAGTTATTGCTTTTAATTCTTTAATAGGAATATGGGCATTTTCGCGCGTTTTACCTCTATCTAAATCAAAGCCAGCTTTAGTCATATATGAATAAAAGCTATCTTGCAGTTGTTTGTAACTATTTTTGCCTTTCCAAAATTCTGTGCAAGATATTTTATCAATAGATTTATTAGTCTTTCTGTCTTTTGTATGAACAACTGGAATAAATACTAAATGTAAATGTGGAGTTTTCTCGTCCAAATGTACTTTGCTTGATATGATATATTGCTCGCCTAAGTCTTTATATGAACATACAAATTTATGTGCTGTTTCAAAATATCGTTTTGTTTCAGCCTCTCCAATTTCTTCAAAAAACTCTTTATCAGATGTGATTATATATTCGCATACAATATTACTTGTTTTTTTTAATTGCCCTTTTAAATGATATTGTATTTTTATTTCATTAAATCGTTTTGAGTAGGGAACATTACAAGATTTTATTGAGTAGTTTTTCATAGAGTTATTTTTATTGATGTCTTTATTGGAGTAATTTGTATTTTTCCTTTCATTATGCCTAAAGATTACATTTAAGTTGTTCATTGTATATTTTGCATTTCTTATTATTGCATAACTCATATATCTTTTTCCTTTCACAAGAATATTTAATTGTAAAAGTGCACTTTTTAAGTAAGACTACGAAGTATTGCTAAAATTCTAGCTTTATCTTTTGGCTTAAATTACATAAGCAATTTTTTTGCTATAACATACTAGAGGACTTTTGATGTTAGAAAAATTGTCTAGCCAATTTTTCTTTTAAGTATCTTTTTGTAAGCTATCTAATAATTACGCGTATATTATTAAATAAGTTACATATCTTTTGTATTTTCTTATAAGAAATCTATATAAATTTGAATTGTTTGCGTCTTACAATACAAGAATAGCATTTTTATGTAAACAATGCAAAAATGGCAAATGTGCGTCCTACGCAACAAAGTGTGCACCACACGCACATTTTTAGGTAAAAAACACCATTTTTGAGCCTATTTTTATGAAAAATTATTCAAAAATCGATAAAAAATGCGAAAAAGCACAAAATTGTGCGTCTGACGCAACATCTGACTGAAAGTATTGAAATATCAAGGAAAAGTTGATGTAAAAAAATAAAATTTTTTGAATTTATATATAATAAATTGAAAATATTATAGTATTTTGATATTATAATAATATCAAAAAGAAATTAAATTATAAAAAGTAAGTAGAAAGAGGAAGATAAAAATGAAAGAAAATGTATTAGTAGATATTATACCTATTATTCAAATATTAGTTACAATAATTGTTGCATTTATTACTGCAATTTTAACTAATTATAATGAAAGAAAAAAACAAACAACAGTATTTTTTAAGCAAGAAGGAATAAAAATACAGCAAGAGATGTTAGACTTTTGGTGTTCTATATTGTTTAATGATTATGAAAATACTATGAAAAAATATATACGAGATAATTCAGAGAGAATAATGTCAGTTAATAATTTAGTAAAAATAGATGAAATTACAGATACAATGGCGATAAAGATAATACATAAAGACAGTTATATGTATTCTTCAAAAGCTACTTTAAAATATATAGGAAAATATATGCAAGAAGTATATAAAGATAGAGACAAACCTAGAAAAATGGAGCAAATGTTTTTAGTAAGTAAGATTATTGTAAATATGAAAAATGATTTTACTGGAGAAAAAACATCTGTTATAAACTTACTACAAATTAAGATAAATGATTTAGACATTAAGAAAAAAATAAAAATATATGGATATGAATTAAAACATCTATTATAAAATGAATAATATTGTATAAATTTTTGTAAATTAGTGGAAAAAATGTGAAATATGTAATATAATGCAAAGCAGAGTATTAACACTCTGATGGTAAAAATATGAACGATGAATATTTAATTAGAATTGATGAGCCAAGAATTCAACAAACTTGTGATGCATACTTCAAATGGAAAGATTTGAATACATATGTAAAAAGTTTAGTATCAAGAGGAATCAATATGCCAGATGCAATTAGTGAGCCTATGGGTTGTTATTGCTTAAACTTACTTTGGAATAAAAGTACTGGTGGAGATGCTAAATCAGCAGACGGTAGGAAAATTGAATTTAAAGCTACAAGTAATTATGAATATGATTTAAGTAGTTTTGGACCAAGATGCGAATTTGATGATTTAGTATTTTTAAGATTTGATTTAGATTTGAATATACTATATGTTTATGATACAGGAGTTAATTCAGATGAATTAAAGAAATTACCTGTTTCAAAAGTTGCAACAGTGGAAGATTATCAAAAAGTAGGAAAAAGACCACATATAAGAATAATTGAAGCAATTATTAACGAAAAGAAACTAGAGCCAACTGTAGTATTTGATATACGCAGAGGGAAAATAGTTGAGAAACAATGAAAGGCAGAGTGTTAAATACTCTGCATATATACATTAAAAATGCGGCGCGCCGCAATACTAAAGGAGGAATTTATAAATGTACAAAATTTGTAGCCTTTTTGCAGGTGTTGGAGGAATAGATTTAGGTTTTTTACAAACTAATGAGTGTGAGATTTCGTATGCTAATGAATTCGATAAATATGCAGTACAAACTTATGAAAATAATTTTAATAATAAAGTTGATTGCAGAGATATACACGATGTTAAGTTAGAAGAAATACCAGACTTTGATATAATGGTTGGTGGTTTTCCTTGTACTTCTTTTTCAGTTGCAGGTTACAGAAAAGGTTTTGAAGATGATAGAACTGGTGATTTATTTTTTGAAATGGAAAGAATTTTTAAAGAGAGAAAACCTAGGGTAATTTTTTTAGAAAATGTTAAAAATCTAGTAGGACACGATAATGGGAAAACTTTTAGAACAATAATTGAGTGTCTGGAAAAAGCAGGTTATAAAGACAAAATAAGATATCAAGTTTTAAATGCTTGTGAATATGGTAATATTCCTCAAAATCGTGAAAGAATTTATATTGTTGCTTTTAGAGATAAAAAAGATTATGATAATTTCCAAATGCCATTACCTATTGAATTAAACAATACAATAAAAAAAATATTTAATTTTGATAATAAAGTTGATGATAAATATTATTACACAGAAGGTAAATATAAAGGCAATATGTACAAATTATTAACTGACGAGATGAACGATGATAATACAGTTTATCAATGGCGCAGAAAGTATGTTAGAAAAAATCAAAGCAATTTAGTACCTACCCTAACAGCTAATATGGGAGAAGGTGGACACAATGTTCCTTTAATAAAAACTGATTTTGGAATTAGAAAACTTACGCCAATAGAGTGTTTTTATGCACAAGGTTACCCAAAAGATTATAAATTACCAGATAATATGAGCGATGCGAAATTATATAAGCAAGCTGGAAACAGCGTTGTAGTTCCTGTTATAAATAGAATTGCAGAAAACATTATTAAAGCTTTGCAATAAAAGGAGAAAATATGAATTATTGTGAGTTATATAATAGAAATTATAATAAAAATGTTAAAAACTTTATAGCAATTGTTCACAATATAAAGTGTCAATCGCTTTCTTGTGAAAAGTTTAATATTTTTTCAGTTAGACAAATTATAGATGAGTTAATTTTGGAATGTAGTAGTAATAAATTGAAAATTAAACGAAATATAACATTTTTTAATGAACTAATAAAAAATGTTAAAGAAAAGTTATATTTAATAAATAAAAAACAAAATGGAGATATAAATTTATTATTAGGAAAATTGAATGAGAAAAATCCAAATTCAGATTTAGTTTTAACAATATGTATGCAATTAAAAAAAGAATTTTGTTTAAAAGAATATTTTAATTTTTTAGTAGATAATTTAAAATTTTATTTACAAGATGATGCAGAAAATTATTATGAAATTATAAAAGAACTTGTAGAACATATATTTATAGAATTAATGTATAATGGATATTCTTTAGATGAAGTTGCAAAAATAATATTAAGCCTATTTTCATTAGCTGAAAATACTGAAAAATCACAATTTCCTGTTACAGAGTTTCCTATTAATTTAATTAAAAATAATTACCCAAATGATGAATTATCTAAATATATAAATAATATGTCTGTTGATGAAAGAATAGAGTATATAAAAAAAATGTATACCAATGAAAAAAACATATATTATGTTATAATATCAGTTTCAGGAATTGTAATAGATGAAAATAATTTAAAATGTAATAATGATATATTATTTTACAACCCTAATATTTCGGATCCATTAAATTTAACATTTAAAGACAATTTCAGAGATGATAAATTTAATAATATAGATTATACTAAAAATTGTAATGCTTGTATAACTGTTCTGGCACATAATGTGAATGATGCTTATAATCAAGGAATAAAGAAGCTTGGTAATTATATAAATATTTTAAAGATTATATCAATGTTAGATAATTATAAAATATGTGAGAATAATTGTGTAATTTTAGATAAATCAAAAACTTTTATTCACGCATCATATTCTTCTTATAAAAATGAATATGATAAAAGAAAATTTGAAAGAGAAATTAGAGCAATTAACGAAAAAGATTTCTTTTATGATAAGAAGGTTAAAGAATTAAGTAAGAAAATGGAAAATTTAATATATGCTAGTGAAGATATACAAAATAAAACAGATATAGCATTACTTAATTCTATAAAAAAGTATTCAGATGCAATTGACAGTAGCAATGACCAAGAAGCTTTTTTGAAATATTGGTCAGCATTAGAAAGTTTATTTGACGAAAATTTAGGTTTAGACGAAAATAATAAAAAAATAGATAATGTACTTGAAGTAATATCTGCTTATTTAGTATATATTGTGAAATATGAACCTTTGCATAACTTATATAATGAGTTGAAAATTGCAACTATAAAACCGTTTATACCTTCTACATCTGAAATAATAAAGCTACCTAAAACAATATTAGATAAACTAGGTTTGCTTAAAAATAGTAAAGTAAAAAATATTTCTTTAGATTTATTATTGAATTATAATGATAAAATATCAAAAAAAATAAATGATTATTATTATAATTCTAAAATTGTAAATACAAAATTGTTATATACAGATACACAAGTTGCTTTTAGTACATTAAGCAAAAATAAAGAAAAATATAAGAATAATATTATTATGATATATAGAATTAGAAATCAAATAATTCACGATGCTTATTGTAATGATATTCCAATAAAATTTTATTTACCTTTATTAAAAAAAGTTGTAAATTGTTTTTTAAATACTGTTATAGATGAATATATAGAAAATAAAAATAAAACAATTAGTGAAATTATTTATACAATTTATACAAAATCTATTTTATTAATAAATAATTCGAAGGAAAATACATTACAATCGTTATTGTATTAAAATTATATTTTATTTATTTTTTGTCAACAAACTTGTCAGCAACTTACATAAAAACACAAAGAAAACTAAATAAATAGCGAGTAACCAGAAACTTTACTTCTGGTTACCCGCTCCAAGCGAAGACAAGTTAAGGATTTAATAAACCATTAAGCTCAGCACAGCAGAATGGTTTATTTTTTTTATTTATGTAGTTGCGTCAATATAAATGATAAACAATTAGATGATTATATGAAAAATTGAATTTTTCCTCCCTAGTCGAAAAATTCGCTTTATGGAACTAAGTCCCAATCCCTTTATAATTATTTAAAATAATATCTTTAAATGATAATATTTTTATGATAAAATAACGTAGAATAATAAGATAAAGGAGATAGACAACTTGAAAAAAGATTTTAAAAAATTCATAATATCTTTATATAAACCTGTTAAAGTTTTAACATTTGTAATGATATTAAGTATGATTATTTCACAGATATTAGATTTAGTGAAACAATATATAATAAAAGGTATAATAGACTTACCAAGTAAGGAAAATTTTTTGCCAACAGATTTATATAAAACTATTTTTGTTTTGTTAGGAGTTATTATTTTAGAATTGATATTTTATTATATTTCTAATATAACAAGAACTATACATGTAGTAAAAAAACAAACACCTTATATTTCTGAAAAGTTATTTAGTAATTTAGACAAGAAAACCTATTCATTTTTTACAGATAATTATACTGGAAAAATATCTACTGCAATAAATGATATAAATAATGAAATTATTAACTTGAATGATAAAATAACAAGTAAATTTATTTCAGTATTAACTTCAATGATAAGTAGTTTAATAATTTTATATACTATTAACATAAATATCTTTATTGTTGCAACTATACTATTTACTGGAATAATAGTAGGAAGATTAGTCTATTTTTCTAAAAGATATTTACCTTCCGTAAAGAAAGCTCAAGAGTACAATAGAGAATATAATGGAATATTAAATGATGCTGTATTAAATTTTACATCATTAAAATTATATAATGCAGTATCAAACTTTTCAAAAAATCTAAAATCAAAAAAAGAAGAATCAAATTATTATAGAAATAGAGCATCTAGCAAAGAATTTACTTTTGGAGCTATAGCAAATGTTGTCTATGTTTTAGTATTAGTGAGTTTAATGATATATTCAATTAAATTATTTGAAAATGGTATGATGACATTAGGTAATTTCATATTTTTTATAAATGCAATGATTTCATTAAAAAGCCAAACGACTACTTTTACATGGTCTTATATACATATAGGAGAAATCATGGTAAAAATGAAAAATAGTTATGAATTATTATATACTAGTGATAATGTAAAAGATGACAATAAACCTGATATAGAGGTAAATACAGGAAAACTTGAATTTAAAGATATTTCATTTAGATATAACAAAAACTATATTTTTGAAGATTTTAATTTAAACATTGATGATAAACAAAAAATAGGTATTATAGGTGTAAGTCGGAAGCGGTAAAACAACATTAGTCAATATGATTTTTAAATTCTATTCACCAGAAAAAGGTAGCATTTTAATAGATAATAAAGATATATCGAAATATAATACAAACTCATTATATAATAATTTAACCTATGTACCTCAAGAAACAATATTACTTCATTCCACAATTTATGATAATATAAAAATAGCAAAACCTGATGCAACAGAAGAAGAAATATATAATGCAGCAAAAAAAGCAGAACTTCATAATTTTATAGAGAGTTTAGAAAACAAGTATAATACTATTGTAGGAGAAAGGGGTATAAAACTTTCAGGTGGTCAAAGACAAAGAATAGCATTAGCTAGAATATTTTTGAGGGATTCTAAGATAGTAATATTTGATGAAGCAACTAGTAGCTTAGACAATAATACAGAATTTAAAATTCAACAAAATATACACAAGTATTTTAATGAGCAAACTATTATATGTATAGCACATCGCTTATCTACCCTAAGTGATATGGATAATATTTTAGTTATAGAAAAAGGTAACATTATTGATTTTGGAACTCCAGAATATATAATTCCTAAATATGATCATAAAGAATTTATGGCTGAATTATAAAATTATATAAATAATTTTTTTCAGTTTTTATTTTATACTATACTAATTTCAGCAGTTGATTAATCAAATTTTTGAGTAAAAGTAGGAGGAAAAATTTTCGCAAATAACCTCCTTAAACGCTCCATAATGCGTTTTTGTCGAACTACTTAAAAGTATTGAAATGTGTGAGTTTAAAGAAAGCGAAAGGTAATTATTGTATCACTTTATATAAGTCGATTTAGTCGGCTTATTTATTTGCATCTTACAGTATTTTACAATACTGAATGTATAAATAATAGTAATTATACTAACTTAAAATATGATAAGCCTGAAATTTATATAAGATTTGATAATATGTTAAAAGAAATTGATGAAGAATATAGGACTACTTTAATAAATTTTGCTAAATATCATTTGATAATGTTTGCAATGGCTAAAATTATGGAGATGACAAAAGAAGAACAAAATCAAGTAGCTTTGTATTTATTTAATAATATAATTTAAAATTTTTTTAGACATAAATTAAAAAAGTATGATATAACTTATATAAATATATTTTATGGAGGATAGTTTGAAAGAAAAATTTATAAAAATAAAACCAAAATAAGAAAAAAGGGCATAGTTCCCCCTTACCCCCAAAAATTAATTATATAACGGGAGTAGATTCCGATATTTTGGATGTAATAAATGTTTGCAACTCATCAACAGTTATTCCAAGAGAAATTAATTGCTTTGTAGATTGAATAAAATTATTTTTTGTATATTTAATTTTATCTTTATCAGATGTTTCAACTTTTGAAATATCTGAAGGATTAAAAAGTTCACCAGTTGAAAGCATGTGATAAATAGCAACTAATATTTTTCTTGCTATAGCAATATAAGCACGTTTTTTTCCTCTGCGTTTAGAAATAACATTAAATTTGTTGGCATAGTACGGATTATCTTTATCTTTTACGGCACAATGAGCAACTTCAACAAGTGCAGGTTTAAGATATACACCAGCACGAGAAATTTTAACAGATTTCTTTTTACCAGCAGATTCATTGCAACCAGGTGCTAAACCAGCCCAAGAGGCTAAACGATAATGTGAGGAAAATTGACTCATATCAGTACCGATTTCTGAAATGATAGTTATTGCAGATTTACGGTCAACACCAGGTATTGAGCATAAAAGATTAATAGCACTTTCATAAGGTGCAATAATAGAATCAATTATTTCTCTTACAGTTTTAATTGATTTATCCAAATAATCAATATGTTCTTGAATAACATTCATACGTTGCTTTTGGGATTCTTCCCACGAGATACCATTAATAGAATTAAGGATATCTTCATTAGATGATTTACAATGTTTATCAACATTTTTTAAAATATCTTCGTCATTATACTCATTTTGTGATAAAATAGTATTGATGATAGCAGAAGATGTTTTACCAAAAATATCAGAGAAAACCATATCTAATTTGCAATTACCAACAGTAAGAGCATTTGTAAATCTGTTCTTTTCTGAGGTACGCATATTAGTTAGTTTGTAAAGATATCGGGTAAGTTCTCTAAGGATTCTAATATCTTTATTTGGAATAAAACTTGAGCGTACTATTCCAAGTTTAAAAAGATCAGCAATCCATTTGGCATCTTTGTTATCATCTTTTTCGCCTTTAATACATCTAACCCATTTAGGATTAGCAACGACGACATTAGAGATATGACCTTCTAATGCATTGTATACAGGGATATAATACTTTCCAGTAGATTCCATGCATACATTCTGACAGCCGTTTTCTAATAGCCAATTTCTAAATTCAATTAGAGAATTATTAAAGGTAGAAAAACGTTTACGAAGATACTGTGGTTTGACGGAAGTAGAGTCACAAATGACAGCTACTATAAAAGATTTGTGCACGTCAACCCCACAAGCTTTAGGATAAATAACTTCCATGATAAAAACTCCTTTATATAATAAATTTTCAAGGAATATAGGGACTGTGCAATTAACACTATAACAAACTTATCAGTCAATGATTAGTTTACAGCCTCGAAGGACTACTTATGTGTGCTTGAAAAAACTGCACTTGCACTGTTTAATATACTGATTTAATCTGCGAGTTACAGAAATCTGCAACTCCTCCTGCCGTGCTTTGTAGTATATATTCCTTAGAGGTATTATATAACGAAAACGCTTTAAACTCAAGGCTTTCATCCCTATGTGTGCCTTTGAGCAAAGCGAGAAAGGAATGGAATTTAATATGGAAGAAAAGTTTGATGTTTTAAATGAACAAGGTGAATTTACAGGAGAGATTGCTACAAGGGAAGAATGTCATAAAAAAGGATTATGGCATAGAGCAGTTTATGCTTTTATTATAGATAATGATAAAAATGTATTATTGCAAAAAAGAAGTGCAAATAAAAAATTATGGCCTAATATGTGGGATGTAACTGTCGGAGGACATGTAATGGCAGGAGAATTTGGCAGACAAGCATTAATTAGAGAAGTAAAAGAGGAATTGGGAATAAATATAGAAGATAATGATATTAAATATCTACTAGGTTCTACTTCAATAAATCAACAGGGAGATATTGTAAATAAACACTATAATGAATGTTATTTAATTATTAAAAATATTGATATTTCAAATATAAAAATACAAAAAGAAGAAGTATCTGATATAAAATATTTTTCTAAAGAAGAATTATTAGAAAGAATTTCTAATGACTATGAAGGCTTAACTGAAAAAACAGGGGTATGGAATTTTCTAAAAAAAATTTTAGAGTTATATGTATAAACCCAAAAAAATGTCTTTTATGGTAAAATCTGATATAATAATAGAAGTTCTTAACAGATAAGTAATAAAAGTCAGGTTACTTAAACCTCTGTTAAATAATTTTAGGAGGATCAGCATATGATTATAAATAATAAATTGAAAAGCATGCATAGAATATATGCATTAGGATTAAATAGATTTCCAGAGTAGTTATTTAAATAAAATTATTATAAAGTGTACTTAATTAACTCCTTCTGGGTTAGAACTTATGACAGAGCCCAAGTACTTTGCTAAATTGTAGCGTTGTAAAATATAAATAATTTTGAAAATTTATATACATAAAATAAAACATATTATATAATTAAATTAACTAATTTTTTATAGGAGGAAAATATATGAGAGAAAGAGTAGTAAGACCTTTTACAATGTGGAGACATTTCAAAGGAGCAAGATCATTTGTAATTACAGTGGCAGAACATAGTGAAAATGGAGAAAAATTAGTTGTTTATCGTTGTATGGATAACAATGGTAAAACAAACCATAAAGATGTTATTTATGCAAGACCATTAGAAATGTTTTTATCAGAAGTAGATCATGAAAAGTATCCAAACGTTACTCAAAAATATCGTTTCGAAGAAATTATAGATTAATTCATATTCTCAAGAAAAACATTAACAAAATCATTGACATTTTTAATAATCTATGTATAGGAAATGACAATTCCACAAACGTGGTTTTGCCGAATTGAGTTAACTCACATCTAAATTGTCAAATTGAACACGGAATGTGTTCTTTTTTTATACGCAAAGAATAGTATTTTATTTTTTTAATTATTTATATCATCTCTTTTATAATAAGTATTAAAGAAAAATGGATAATGGATTGGTGCATGTGCTATATTAAATGTTAAAGGTGAATCTTTTAAAAACTTAATTAAATTATTTGCTTTATAATTGTAATAGAGAATGTCAATTATTATATCTTTTACTTTTCCAAAAATCACAATTATCTTGATTTTCTTCATTCATTATAGGATAGACTAAATTTTCGTTAAAGATATATTTTATATATTTTGAATTGCAGGGGTTAGGACATCCTGTAAAATAAATTACAGGTTTGTCTTTTAATATGACTATCATTGAATTTGTACTTTCATGTTCTCCATGCATACAAATACTACAGCCCTCTTTTTTAGAATGAGTTTTCATGATATTAAACAAGTCTTCCTCATTTTTAGAATATAAAAGCTTTTTATATGTTATTTTTTTTCTAATATTTGCATTCTTTTTAGGAATATCCGTATATTTTTTCTTAAAATTTTTTACATCATTGTAAATATCTGCATTTGAAATTGTTAAACAATTTGATATACTTGCAGCTTTTTTTCTTTTTACAGCATAATTTTTTCCTACAGTTTCTAAAATATATAATTCATGCTTATCCATAATTAAAAAAGAATTATCGTAGTAAGAAGGTTTATTATATCCACAATTTCCTCCTTGTCCATATTTTTGTAATAATTCAATAATAATATTTAAGGCTTCTTTTGCAGAAGATGCTCTCTCAAGTCCTAGTCTTACAAAATCCATTCCAATTAAAGCTTCTTTATTGTTCCTAGAAGTCTTCGTACTTATTGCTTCATTCCCAATACATACACCGCAATCATTAACGCCCATTTCTGCTCCCCATATCCAAATAGGTTTAGAAATCAATATAGCATGAGTGTTTTTTACTTGTTCTATTTCTATGTAAGTTGTTTTCAATTTCTTGTCAGTATTTTGTTTGGCATCTATAAATACCATTACTTGAGGTTCGTCATATTGTCTATCACTATTTTTTGCAAACATTGAATAATATTTTTTATTTCCTATCTTACCTATTGTATCACACATAAAATTATCTCCTTTACTATCTAATTAGTTTTTTATACAAAATATATTCTAAAAATTTCTCACAACCATATTTTATATCATCATAAGTTGCATTAAAATTGCCATAATACCAAGGATCTATTATATCTCTTGATTTCTCTGTAAAATCTAGTAACTTAAATACTTTCTTTTCAGAATCTTTTTCAATTATCTTTAAAATATTTTTTATGTTTTCATCTTCCATTCCTAAAATATAATTAAATTTCTGATAGTCATCTTTTTTCATTTGTCTTGATAAACGGTCAGTAAATAGTATATTATGTTTATTTAAAATATCTTTAACTTCAGGATATATTCTTGTTTTATTTTTTTCATTATAGTCACTAGTTGCAGCAGAATCAATGAAGAAGTGATTTTCTAATCCTTTATTTTTTATTATATCTTTGAAAATGAATTCTGCCATTGGAGATCTACAAATATTTCCTAGGCATACAAATAATATTTTTACCATATTACTATCCTTTTGTATTTTATAATGTGTAATTTTTTTCAATATGATTATACTATAAAGTTTAAAACTATGCTATAGTACAGTTGAAAATAATTAACATATTTAATATAAAAGAAAATGTAGTGGATGTACAATAAAGGAATTATATGATATACTTTATTTAATCATACAGTTTTTGATGAATATGACATTAAATGGGAGGTGTTTTAATTAAAAAAAAAATTATATTTGTTTGTGTTAATATTTACATAAATTGACTTAAAAGAATAAATGTGTTACAATTAAGATGTTCGTAACAAGTTGTTTGCCTAAACAGGCGAATTATTCCATCCTATTTAGATGGAGAATGAAAGGAGTACCTTATGATTGAAGCAATTTTTGGAATTGGATTCGTTGCTATGTGTGTCTCATTTCTGTTTCCAGAAGAAACTGAAACACTGAAAAAATCAACAGTAAAGGCCGCAAGACTCACTGGTAAACAAATGTCTGCATCAGCGTACACGAATGAAGGAAAGCTTATAAAAGCTTACAGAAACCAAGAAGAAGCTCGGCGTCATCGTGCAAAGTTAGACATAGGAACGGTAATTTATTTGCCTAACGGCACAAATATTACTGTCGAGGAAGGTCTAAAGGATGTAGAATCCGATGGCTGGTGGTATGCCTGGACTACGATTTAAAAAAAGCCCCATCTTGATTATTTTAATAAAAATCAAGATGGGGTATTTTCTATATAAAAAATTATCATTTTTTATATTTCTTTTTTAGACAGCAAGTGGGAAGTCTTAGCAGAGCCGATTCAGACTGTACTTCGTAAGTATGGGATTCCTGATGCTTACAATCAGTTGAAGGAACTAACAAGAGGAAAGAATATTTCTAAGGAATCTATTCAAGAGTTTATAAAATCTTTGAATGTGATTTCTGATGAAGATAAGTCAACACTTCTTGCTCTTACTCCTTCTGGCTACATTGGGCTTGCGAGCCAAATTGTGCAAGATGAATTGTAATGTTTTAATTTAGTTGTTTAATTGAAAAAAGGGGAGCCGTTTCCATTAAGGATTCGGTTCTTTCCCTATATATACTAAAAGTTATATCATTATTATATTAAATGTTAAGAAATTTTGAAAAATATCTAAAAATAGTATATAATAAATATAATGTAAAAAATTAAAAGAAAAAAATATAGAGGTATTTTTTAGCAGATGAATTAGACATTGTAGATAAACTAGCTATAAAATAAAAAGGAGAAATAAAATGCCAGTATATGTAGGAATAATTATAATACCATTTATTATTTTAATAATTAGAAAAGCAAATCTAATAACTACAAAAAAGCCAGTAAAAATATTATTAAATATATCTTTGATTTTAATTTCATTAATATATATAATTTTTTGTTGGATAGTAAGACAGCCACCATTTGATTTTGAGGATCATTATTCAGTAGAGTATATGATTTTTGAGGGTGAATATATATTATATTCTGGATTAATATTTGCATTTACACCTTTTATGTGGATTATATTAATTCATTTTCTTAAAAAGATTTTTTCTTCAATTAGGGTTAGAAAAAATGCAATTATTAAACAAGATGAGGAATACATATATTATAGAGGTGATTTAGAAAAAATATCTCCAAGTATAATAATGTTTGCATCAACTTTTGAAGTGGATTTGAAAAAAAGTATTTCATCTACAATATTAAAATTAAAGCTTACAGGCTATATAGAAGAAAAAAATGGTGTTTTAATTTATACAGATAAAGATGAATCTAGTCTTCTTGATAGTGAGAAAATGGTTTTGAACTTAATTAGAAATAATGAATTTGATAAAAACAAATATATAAAAATTATTGAACAAGAAACTTTGAAAAATAAATATATAGCAAAAAATGGAAAAGGCAAAACATTTAGAATATTAAAAATTATATTTGCAATTTTTATTCCAATAATAGCTTATAATTTTTCTATTTGGCTAGATCAATATAGTTTTAATTATTATAATTTAAATTCAGAAGATGATGGACATGCTTATATTTGTTTAAAAAAAGAGGAAGATATAGAAAACCTTTATTATAATGAAATTAAAGATGAAAATGATTATTATCATAGCAAAATGTATGATGGCAGTTGGGATTATAATTATAAAGAAATAAGAGCAGATAAACTTGAGTATAGTGTTGTAAGAAAAGTATTATTATTAAATATATTAGGAACATTTATGGTTGGATTTATAGAGATTTTTGCTATAATTGCTTTATATATTATAATAGAACAAATAATTTATATAAATAAAAACTATAGAAGAACACTAAAAGGTAAAGCTTTATTAAATAAAGCTTATGCTTTGAAAAATTATTTAAAGAAATATTCTCTAATAAAAGATAGAACAGAAGAAGAATTAGTTTTATGGGAATATTATTTGGTTTATGCTGTTATATTAGATGTTAATGTAAATATTGATGATAAGATAATCGAGAAATATGTAAAAGAAATTATTTAAAACAAAACCACCGGTTAAACCGGTGGTTTTTAATATGATTAACGTTCCATATGTGCACTAATTATAATAAATGACATATATTATAAAAGGGGGCTAATAATGAAAAATAAAAAAATTATTATAATTGGTGTAATAATAATTGTAATATTGTTGATGGCAGTAGCATATTCAGCACTGGCTACTCAATTATCATTAAATGGAACAGCTGAAATTGTAAGTGAATGGAATGTCAAAATAACTAGTGTTACAGCTCAATATGTTAGTGAAGGCTGTGAAGCAGGAGAACCACAATTTACAAATACAACTGCAACATTTAATGCAGAATTGGTAAAACCAGGAGATTATATTACCTATTTTATACAGATTGAAAATCAAGGAACTTTAGATGCTACTTTGAAAAATATAACATTTCAAGAAGATCAAAATGGTTCACCAGCAATTATTTATGTTACCACAGAGCCAGATACTTCATTAAAAGCTGGAGCAAAAACTGGTTTCTTAGTTAAAGTAGAGTTTGATGAGAACACAACAGAAATGCCGGCTGTAAAAAATAAGACTATTACAGGAATTATAGAATATGTACAAAATTAATATAGATAGTAAGTAAATTTTTCTTAATTTTATAAAGTATATTTAAAATAAGGTGAAAAAAGTGAAATATATAAAAAATAAAGAGTTATTAATTATAATGATTATTATTTTGTATTTGTTTTTTACAATATATTTAATTGTGAAAAATGAAATTTTTTGCATTAATATACTAAGTCCTGTATTTTGGTTATTTATTTTTTCTTTTATAATTTGGAAGATGAAGAATTGTTATATAAGATATAATATAAAAAAAATATTATATATTTATATGCTAATTATTTCATGTATATATTTTTAATTTTATTTTTATATGGGATTTATTTTTGGATTTTATAAGAGCCCATATAATCATGAAATATTAGCTATTTTAAAAAATATTGTAATACAGGTTTTTCCTATTTTTGGTATTGAATTTTCAAGATGGTTTATTGTAAATAGAAATAAAAAAAATAAATCAATGATATTAATAGTAGTAATATTATTTATATTAGTAGAAATTAACTATAGTGTATTATTTAATTTGTTCTCAAATAAAGAAAATCTTTTTAAATATGTTTGTGGTACTATTTTTCCTTTAATTGCTCAAAGTATTTTATATACGTATTTATCATTAAAAGGAAATTATTTTTTACCTTTAATATATAAAACATTAAATAAATTAGTAATTTTATTATTACCAATTTTACCAAATTTAAATTGGTTTATTACTGGTTCAATAGGAATTTTATCATCTGTAATAATTTATATATTATTTCAATATAAATTTTTTAAAGAAAGAAAAGATAAAAAAAGAGATAGAAAACAGTTTGTAGAAATAATTAGTTATTCTGCAACTATTGTATTATCTGTAACTTTGGTATCTTTTATGTTAGGAATATTTAAATATCAACCTATAACTATACTTTCTAATAGTATGGTTCCTTGTTTCGAACGTGGTGATATTGTTATTTACAAAAAACTTAAAACAGATGAATTAAATAAAATTTCAAAAAATTCTATTATTATTTATCATATAGGTAATCAAAATATTGCTCATCGAGTGATTAATATAATAGAAGATAATCAAGCTGTATTATATCAAACTAAAGGCGATAACAATAATTTGGCAGATAGAAATTTAGTTAAAATAGATCAGATTGAAGGAGTATTTATTTTTCATATTAAATATATAGGGTTTCCTACTGTTTGGTTATATGAGTATTTGAACAATGAAGATAATAACATTCAAAAAAATTAAAATGGAGGAGATTATTATGAAAAATAAAAAAAGATATATAAACAAGAGAAAAGGTAAAATGCAGAGGGATTATATAGTTATTATATTTATGATTTTGATTGGCCTTTTTTTTATAGTATTTGGGTTGGAAGAAGAATATAATATAAAACCCATTTACAGTTATACAGCACAAAAAAACAGTTATTATGAAGTTTTATTAAAACCAAATAATTTTTATGAAAAATCACTACTTCCTTCTGGCAGTTATTATGCTTCAAAATCAATTGATTTTTATAAAATAATGTTTAAATATGATTTCGTTGGAAACCAGAAAACTGATTTAATATATGATTATAATATTACAGCTAGTTTAGTTGGAAAAGTGAGAACAGACGATAATGAAGAAAAAGAAATTTGGACTAGAGATTTTAATTTATTTGAGAAAAATAATAATCAAGTTTATGATAATAAATTTTCTATTAATGAAGAAGTTAGTGTTGATTATGAATATTATAATAATTTAGCACGTTCTTATGAAGATACTTATGGAATTTCGATAGATTCTGTTCTTAAAGTTCGTTTAAATATTTATAACAAAACTAATATTTTAAATTCTAATAGTAACCAGGAAAAAAACGAAGACTTTATCGAACTAGATATACCACTAACAAACACAATAACACAAGTAAAAGAAAATTATGAAAAGAATATTTTAAAAAATATTTTTTCAAAAGATGAAAAAAATATAAATTACAGAATTATTTATTATATAATTGGTGGATTATTTATTTTTGGAAGTATACAAATAATGATATTAAAAATTAAGAATAATCATAAAACACCAGA
Organism: uncultured Clostridia bacterium; assembly: GCA_947631185.1. GTDB lineage: Bacteria > Bacillota > Clostridia > TANB77 > CAG-508 > Scatovivens. The sequence continues at coordinate 51,040 of CANRKJ010000002.1, forward strand.
AGAAAAATATATTCGAAATATGAAACATATTTTAAAAAATTATGGTGATTTAATTGTAACAGTTACCAATAAACCAAATTATAAAAATTTAGAAATAATGAATATAGAATTTTTAAATGATTTAATTAATGTAGCAGAACAAAATCAAAGTAATATTATACTTTATGAATCGAATGAAAGTGAAGAGAGCAATTTATATGTTTTTGCTGGTGGATATGTATATATTTATATTGTAACATCAAATGAATTAAAATAAACAGAGAAATGTTTTTTTACATTTCTCTGTTTATTTTATTGTTAAAAGTGGAAATGGTAAAATTATTTTATTTAGTGTGTTGTAATATATATTTATAAATGATAAAATAATAAATATATAAAAATAAAAGTAAATTTTGTAATAGTATAGTAATATAATTAAAGAAGGATATATAATGGAAGAATATAAAAAGTTTATAGAAATATTTTTTAAAGATGCAGATCCAACAATTTTGAATCAAGCATTTGAATTTTCTATAATAGTGATTATTATAATTTATAGTGTTATAGGAGTTATTATATTAATTTCTTTATGGAAGATTTTTAAAAAAGCAGGGGAGAAACCATGGAAATCATTAATCCCAATATATAACTACATAATATTATATAAAATCTCATCAATATCTCCATTATATTTATTAGTTATATTTTTATTGTTTGTTCCAAAAATAAGTTTAATTGGATATATTTTATGGAATATAGTAGATGCTACACAAAAAGCTTTATTAGTAAAAAAATTTAATAAGTCAATTTGGTTTATTGTTGGAATTATTTTGTTGGATTTTGTTTTTTATCCAATATTAGCTTTTGGAGATTCAGAGTACCAAAAAAGTAATGGTGAAAAAATAGAAGGTGAGGATATTGTTAACAAATAAAAAATTTAAAATAATTATATTATTAGTAATATCATTAATATGGATGTTATTTATATTTAAATTATCAGATATGAATATGATAAATTCGAATGGAAAAAGTGTAAAAATTATAAGTATATTTATAGAAGATGCTTTGGATATAACAAATGAATATGGAATAACCAGTTCTTATCCTACAAACCAAAAATTAGAAAGAGCATCAAATTTAATAAATCAACCACTTAGAAAAGTAATGCATGCATCTGTTTATTTTATTTTAGCATTTATAATTATTACTGCTATGGATATAAAGTTTGAACATAAGAAATATATTATATCAATTATTATTACTATTGCAATATGTTTTTTATTTGCATTAACAGATGAATTTCACCAAACGTTTGTCAGTGGTAGAACAGGTCGAATAATGGATGTTTTTATAGATACAACAGGTAGTATTTTAGGAACATTATTTTATACAACATATCATATAATATATAATTTAGGGTATAAAAGGGCAATAAAAGATAATGATTTAAAAGAGCGACTATAATTAAGTCGCTTTAATAGTACATGAGATTTAGAAATAAAATTAATTTATCTTAATATAATTATAATATAGATTTGATAAAAAACAATTTTAATGTTATAATTCAAACAGTAATTACAAAGACTAAATAAATTATAAATCAGAAGGGAAATGATTATGGATGAAAATGGAAATTATTCAGTCGCTCTAAATATAGTAGATATGAAGATTGCAAATTTAAATATGAAAATTTTAGAAAAATCTACTCCAGAATTAGAGAAAGAATTGGATAAATATTTAAAAATAAAAAAAGAAATTTATAAAGGGAATACATTGATAATGAAACAAATTATTAATGGTAAATAAAAATAAATGATTGATTTAAAAGAAAAATTAAAAAAAATAATTGAACAGGAAACTGAAAGAAAGCATTTTTGCGTTATAGGCTCAAATGGTATGTTAGAAAAAAGTGTAGAACTTATAAATAAGCTTTTTGAAAACTATGAAAAGGTAAATGATTTAAAACAGGATTTCAGTAATTTACCTAAACAAGGAGAGCTAATTTTATTAGTTGCACCTACAGGAGCAGGCAAAGATAGTGTTGTAATAAGATTAAATTCTAAAAATCTTGAAAAGAATTATATAGAATTAAATATAGATATGTTTAGACATTATTTTCCTATATTTATTCCAGATTCAGATGAGCTTACAGATATAACTTTTGCTAAAAAAACTAATGAATTTTCTTATGAAATATATATTACTATTCAAGAAATCATATTACAAGAATTTCCTGGAACAAATGTAATAATTACTGGTACTTTAAGAGAAAATGATTGGATTGAAGAATCAATAAAAAAATACAAGCAAAACAAAAATACTAATTATAAAGTTAAAATATTATCTTTAGCTGTTCCTGAAAATGAAAGTGAAATGTCATCTATTAAAAGATATATATCAATTGTAGATGATCAACTAAATAATAATCCAGAATTTATTCCAGGTACTGCTAGATATACTTCAAAAAAATATCATGATGAAACTTATGAAAGATTTCCAGACAATCTTTTATATTTTGAGAAAAAATTTAAAGAAACTCCTGGTAAACTTATTGATGCAATTGAAGTATATAGAAGGAGCAAAATAATAAATGATTATGAAGAAAATACTCTAGTTTATTCTTCAGAAAGAGATAATAATAAAACTGCAGTTATGGCAGTAAATGAGTTGAGAGAAAAAAAAGCTGAATATAATATAGATGAAATAGAAATGTTACTAGATGTAACTATAAAAAATTCAAGTTACTTAATATCTCAAGATACTTATAGTGAAATAATATTAGCTTTTTTAAGATATGTTGCAAAAGCTTGTGAAAAAAACAAAAATGTTTTAATCAAAAATAAATCTGTAATAACAAAATTATTATATACAATTGATTCAACTTCAAAGTATTTAAAGATAGATCAAAGTCTTGAGGAAATAATATCAAATTTAGCTGAGTCTATAGGATATACCAGAAATATTATAAAATAATCTTTCTGGTTTTTGTATAACTAAAAAGAGGTATTTTAATGAAAGAAAAATTTTTAATTTTTGAGGATGAAAAAATTAATTTTAAAAAAACTATAAATATTTTGTTATTAGTGATGGTATTTAGTGGATTTTTTGGTTTTCTTTATGAAACTATTTTTTACAGAATTGATTTAGGATATTTTGTAAAAAGAGGTTCTACTTTTGGACCATGGATACCAATATATGCAGTTGGGGGATTATTGATTGTAAGTTTATCATATAGATTTCGAAATAACCCTTTTAAAGTCTTTTTAATAAATTGTGTTATTACAGGAGTTTTAGAATATTTTGTTGGATACATTTTATACAAATTTTTAAATTTACGTTTATGGGATTATAATACAGAAATATGGAATTTTGGTAATATAAATGGTTATATATGCTTTCGTTCAATTGCTTTTTTTGGAATTTCTAGTTTAATTTTAATTTATGGTTTGGTACCAATTTTAAAAAAAATATCTGGCAGTATATCAGAGAAAGTTATGAGTATTATTTCGAATTCTTTATTTGGATTATTTGCATTAGATATTATTATATATATCATTTACAGCATTTTATAAAATAATTTTAAAATAATACTTGTATTATTTATAAATATATAGTACAATATATCTTATAGTCCGCAATAATATAGATATAATTCCTATTGAAAATATAGAAAGGGGGCCATCAATATGGTCGTAATAGGAAGATATTCGTATGAAGAGATTAAAGATCGGTTGGAGAAGTGTGAAGAGCTAGTATCTGATTTGGTGGTTAGTGGCAAATGCTATAAAGAATTAATCTACCAAGACAGTATGGGTTCAGAAGAACTCTTATGGCTGAGTCCTCTCGCAGTAATTGGAGTCCATCAACATGCTCAAGATAGTGAGTTGTATTTTGATTGGTATAACAACAACGTGGAATATTGCGAAAAGGAATTGAAGCACGGTCTGGAAAATATCTCAGATGAGAAGTGGGCATTAGTTGTTTCTATAAAACGAAATGATTAATCAAAAAAGCGAATTTATGATTCGCTTTTTTTATATAATTTGATATTTAGAAGATAAAAAATTCATAGTAAAAATATTTGACAAACTGCTTAAAGTAATATAAAATAATTATAATTTAATTTAGCTGTGATTTAAAAAGAAACAAAGTAGAATTTTAAATCTATTTATAGAGATGTATTGGTTGGTGAAAAATACAAATATTTAAAATTTGAATTACACTTCTTATAATGGCTAACGCTGAAGACTTGCGAAAAGTTATAATGAGGCAATATTCGATTATTGTAAATAAAGGTGGTACCACGGTGAGCACACGTCCTTTTGGATGAGTGCTCTATTTGTTTATATAAAAAGGAGAATGATATTATGGATAAGTTAGAACTTATTAAAAGAAAAGCTGTACAGATTTTTTCAGAAGAAGATTTGGAAAAGAAAATTAAAAGTGGAAAAAAATTAGTTATTAAATTGGGAGCAGATCCAAGTAGACCAGATTTACATATTGGACATAGTGTAGTTTTAAGGGTTTTAAGACAATTTCAAAATATGGGACATGAAGTAGTCTTTATTGTAGGAGATTTTACTGCTATGATAGGAGATCCATCTGGAAAAAGTAAAACTAGACCATCACTTACATTTGAACAAACTAAAAAATCTGCAGAAACTTATTTAGAACAAGCAACAAAAATTTTAGACAAAGATAAAACAAGAATTGCATATAATTCAGAATGGCTTTCAAAAATGACTTTTGAAGATGTAATAAAACTTGCAGGAAAATATACTGTTGCTAGAATAATGGAAAGAGATGATTTTAAAAATAGATTTGAGAATAATCTTCCATTATCTATGCATGAACTTTTATATCCATTAATGCAAGGATATGATTCTGTTGCTTTAAATGCAGATATTGAAATAGGAGGAACAGATCAAACATTTAATTTATTGGTTGGTAGAGAACTTCAAAGAAATTATGATCAAGAGCCACAAGTAGTTATGACATTCCCACTTCTTGTAGGTTTAGATGGAAAAGAAAAAATGAGTAAATCATTAGATAATTATATTGGTCTTTCAGAAACTCCATTTAAAAAATTTGAAAAAAGTATGAAAATACCTGATAATGTATTAAGACAATATTTTGAACTTGCAACAGATTTACCTACAGAAGAAATAGACCAAATAATGAGTGGAGATATTAGAGATGCTCATGTTAGGTTTGCAAAAGAACTTATAAATATGTATGATGACCCAAAAGATTTTGAGTTAGCTAAAAATAAATATAAAGAAATTGCAAGTGGTGAAATACCAGAAGATATTCCAACATGTAGGATATCAGAAAATAAGCTTAATATATGTGAGTTATTAGTTAGAGTTGGATTAGCTAATTCAAAAGGTGAAGCCAAAAGAATGATTGCTGGTAATGGAGTTAAGATAGATTTGCAAATACAAAAAGAAGTACAAGCAGAAATTGATATTGTTGAAGGAAAAGTGGTTCAATTTGGAAAAAATAAATTTGTGAAAATAATTAAATAATATGATATTAGGAAATTTAATTCAAGGGCGCTCAATGAGCGCTCAATTTTTTACTTGAGGTTATTTTATAAATATTTTTGAATATAAATTTCTATAAAGGAGAAAGTTATGGATATATATTTTGATGGACATTGTGATACTTTATCTAAAGCTTTTGATGAAAATAAAGATTTAAAATCTAAAGATTTTGATTTTAATATTTCTAATTTAGATTTAAATATACCGAGAATACAAACTTTAGCCACTTTTGTTAATCCAAGGTTTGAAAATGGATTTAAAAGAGCCAAAAATATTATTGATTATTATTATAATATAAATGATGATATAATTTTAATAAAGAATAAAAATAATTTAAATGATGTTCTAGAAGATAGAAAGATAGGTGTAATATTATCAATTGAAAATGGAAAAGCAATTGAGAACGATTTGAATAATATTGATGTTTTTTTTGATAAAGGTATAAGAATGATGGGAATTACATGGAATGACGATAATTTTATAGGCTGTGGTTGTTATACAAAAGCTGATAATGGTCTTACAGATTTTGGAATTAAATATATAAAAAAATTAGAAGATAAAAATATTATAATTGATGTATCACATTGTTCAGAACAAACTTTTTGGGATACTTATAGGAATACTAATAAAATAATTGTTGCGACTCATTCTTGTTGTTATGGTATTTGTAGAAATAAAAGAAATTTAAAGGATAAACAAATAAAAGCTATTGCAAGTAGAGGCGGGATAATAGGAATTTGTTTTTCAAATATATTTTTAAATGAGTTTGGTAAAGCAGATGTTAAAGATTTAGTTAATCATATTGATTATATTATAAACTTAGTAGGTGAGGACTATGTAGGATTGGGCTCTGATTTTGATGGATTAGAAAATGAACATAAACTAAAAGACATTAATAATGTGTCTAAAATTTTATTATTAGAAGATGCTTTAATTAAAAAAAACTATACAAGAAAAAGAATTAATAAAATAATGGGTCTTAATTGGATTAGAGTATTTAGAAATATTATTTAATTAAATATTTTAACAGTCTGACATAATAAAAAAATAAATATTGTTAAAGCCAATTCAATGTGATAAAATCTATTTCGAGGAGAAATAAAATGAAATTTATGCATTTGGCTGATTTACATATTGGTAAAACTATTTTGGAACAATCACTTATAGAGGATCAAGAATATATGCTTAATCAGATTTTAAAAATAATTGAAGAGGAAAAAGTAGAAATAGTTCTTATTGCAGGTGATATTTATGATAGAATTGTTCCTTCTAGTGAATCTGTTGAATTATTGGATAGTTTTTTGAATAATTTAATAAAAGGTTTGAAAGTTAAGGTTTTTATAATATCTGGAAATCATGACTCAAAAGAAAGATTAAATTTTGGTAGTAAGATTTTTGAAAACGATGGATTATATATTCAAACTACATATGATGGAAAAATAAGAAAAGTACAACTTGAAGATGAATTTGGAAAATTAAATATTTATATGATGCCGTTTGTCAAACCTGTTGATGTTAAGCAGTATTTTAAAAAAGAAATTAAGAGTTATGATGATGCATTTAAATATATAATGGAAAATGAGAATATAAATCAAAAAGAAAGAAATATAATTTTAGCACATCAATTTATTACAAATTGTGGTATAGAACCTGAACAATGTGAATCTGAAACATTAATTATTGGTGGAACAGAGAATATCGATGTTTCATATTTTGATAAATTTGATTATGTAGCTCTTCGGACATATACATGGACCTCAAAAAATTGGAAGAGATAATGTAAGATATAGTGGAACAATGTTAAAGTATTCTTTCTCAGAAGTTTATCATAACAAATCAGTACCAATAATAGATTTTAAAGAAAAGGGAAATTTATTTTATAAATTGGTTCCACTAAAACCACTTAGAGATATGAGAGTGATAGAAGGACCTATTGAAGAACTTTTAAAAAAAGAAAATTATAAAGATACAAATTTAGAAGATTACATTAGAGCTATCATAACGAATGAAGAACCTATATATGATGCGATTGGTCAAATTAGAAAAATTTATCCAAATACATTAAGATTGGATATAAAAAATAGTAAATCAGAATTGAATTTTAAAAGTTATTTTACAAAAATTGATAAAATAAAACATAAGAGTGAATTAGAATTATTTGAAGAATTCTTTGAATTTCAGAATAATGTTAAATTATCTGATAAGCAGAAAGAAATAATGAAAGATATAATAAATGAAGTAAAATGATGGAGAAAAAATGAAACCTTTAAAACTTGCAATGTGTGCTTTTGGACCTTATAAAGATGAGGTCAATATTGATTTTGAGAAAATTGGAAATAATGGAATATTTTTAATAACAGGTGATACGGGGGCAGGGAAAACCACTATATTTGATGCTATATCTTATGCTCTTTTTGGAGAAGTTAGTGGATCTAATAGACTAGTTTCATCATTGCGTAGTAATTTTGCAGATGACAATGTTGACACATATGTAAATCTCGAATTTGAACATAAAGGAAAAGTTTACACAATAAAAAGAACTCCAGCATATGAACGTCACAAAAATAGAGGAGATGGAATTACAAAAAATGTTGCTGATGCTTGTATTATTTATGATGATACTGTTATTTCTAAAATAAAAAATGTAGATGAAAAAATTGAAGAAATTCTAGGTATAAATGCAAAGCAATTTAAGCAGATAGCAATGCTGGCACAACGGAGAATTCTTAAAAATTTTATTTGCTGATAGCAAAGATAGAACTGATATATTTAGAAGAATTTTTGAAACAGATATTTATAATTTAATAACAAGAAAATTAGTTGATAAACAAAGAGAATATAAAGAAAATTTAAAAGAATTAAAAAATATTTTTGTAACTAATTTATCTAATATTATATGGAAAGAAACACCACTGGTGGTTAATGAACTACCTAAGAGAGAACTTAATAGATTAGATATAGAAGAAGTTTTTGAATTATTAAAAAATGAAATACAAATGAATAAAGAAAGTTTTAATAATGTTAGTGATGAGTTAAATGATATAGAAAAAAATGAAAAAAAATTAGATGAAAAAATAAAAAAACAAATTGAAGAAAATAATAATATAGACAAGTTTGAAAAATTGCTAGAAATAAGAAAAAAGTTAGAAGAGAAAAAAGAATACATAGATAATCAAAAAACGGTTATTGAAAAAAATCAAAAGATTTTATCAATTGTTATACCTAAAGAAGAGAAGGTATTATCTTTTACAAAAGAAGTATCTAAATTTGAAAAAGATATTCAGGATTTGAATAAAATAATTGAAAAAGAAAAAGAAAAAGAGAGATTGAATAAAACAAAAGAAAAGAAATTAGAAAAATTAAAAAAAATATTTTCTGATTATGAATTGTTTTGCGAAAATAAGAAAGAGTTAGAAATAGAAAAATCTAAAATAGCAGAATTAGAAGAAACTAAGTTAGAAATAGATGAGGCTATTAAAATTTATGAAAATGTCTCAAAAGAATACAAACAATTAAACTTAAAATATATTGAAGAAGAAGATAGGTTTTTTAAAGAACAGGCTGGAATTCTATCTGAAAAATTAAAAGATGGAGAGCCTTGTCCAGTTTGTGGAAGTATTGAACATCCTTGTAAAGCTAAAAAAAGTGATAATTTATTATCAAAAGAAATGTTAGATGAGCTAAAACAAGAGTGTGAAAAAAAATGTGAGCAAAATAATATAATAAAAAATAAAATAACTGAGATGAATTCAAAATATGAAGTTTTATTGAGTAAAATAGATGAAAATATTAAGGAAAAATTCGATTTGAAAAAGTATTCTTCATTTATTGAAAGAAAATTAGTTGATTGTTTAAATAAGATTGAAAAATTAGAATTAGATTGTAGTAAAATATATTTTGAAATTTTTGGAGAGGATTTTGAAATAAGTTCTTTTGACTACGATAATTTGAAAAAGAATTTTGAAAAGTTAGTAAAAAGTGATAAAGAAAATCTTATAAAAAATCAAACTTTATTAAAAGATTATATATTCCAGAAAAAAAATAAAGGAAAAGATTTAGAAAAAGCTGAAAAAGATTATGAAAAAGCTTATATGAGTTTGGGATATGAGAACGAGAGAGAGTTTAAAGAAAAAGTTTGGAATAAATTGAAGATTAAGCAAGTTGAGAAAGAAATTGAAACATATAATAATAATGTAACAGAAAATAAAATTAAAATCTTAGAATTAGAGAAAAAAGTAAAATCAAAAGAAAAAGTTGATATTGAAAAAGACAAAATATTGCTTTTAGAAATACAAAAAAGTCTTAAAGAAAAGAAAAAACAATTTATAGATAATAAAGGAATTTTGGATAATAATAGAAGAATGAATTTAGCTTTAAAAAATACTTCAGAGGAGTTATTAAAGAAAATTGATGAATTTGTTATTTATGATGAGCTTTCAAGAACTTCTGCTGGTATGTTAACAGGAAAGAGAAGAATTGAATTTGAACAATATGTACAAACTGCGTATTTTGACATGATAATAAATGAGGCTAATAAAAGATTTTCAAAAATGACAGATGGAAGATATCTTCTTATTAGAAGAGAAGTAGCAGAAAAAATTTCAGATAGAATGGGACTAGATTTAGAAGTTATAGATAATTATAATGGAAAGAAAAGAGATGTAAAATCTTTATCTGGTGGTGAATCTTTTAAAGCAGCTCTTTCATTAGCATTGGGATTATCAGATGTTATACAAAGTTATTCTGGTGGAATAGTAGTAGATACTTTATTTATAGATGAAGGATTTGGATCTCTTGATGCAGAATCTAGAGAACAAGCAATTGTTACTTTGAATTCTTTAATAGAAGGTAATAAGCTTATTGGGATAATAAGTCATGTTACAGAATTGAAAGATAGAATAGATAAGAAGATTGTAGTAACTAAAACATCGAATCGGAAGCAAAATTGAATAAAATATATTGCAAAAAAAATGCCTTTAATGTTATAATAACTACATAAATTACAAAGGAGAAATGCAAAACTGATGAAAGGGAGAATAATCAGAAATTTTTGTTTATTTAGTTGGATTATATTATCATTAATTTTAATGATAAAAGGTGCAAATAATGGAATAAAATATATTATTTTAATAGCTATAGGCTGTTTGATAGAAATTATTGGCATCTTAGAAATATATAATAGTATTAATGGTTGGTTTGTTTTTGATTTTGGTTTAATTTTCTATATTTATCCTGTACTAAAAGTAATGGAAATTAGCTTTAATTCTAATATAATTAAGCAAATTATTTTATTTTTTGGTTTTTTAATTGCAATGGAATTATTTTTTGATGATTCATTAAGAAATAAAAGAGTAAAAAGAAAATGTACAATCCCTTTTGAGGCAAAATGTATTAGTTTTGCTCAAGCTGGAGCTTCTACATACATTCCAATATATAGATATCATATTAATGGAAAAACTAATATGTTTTATGGTAATAGTTTATCTAGTGCAAATCCAAGGTTAGGAGAAGTAATAACAGTCTTTGTTAATAGAAAAAATGAAAATGAAGTTTATTGTCCAACTGCAAAAGCGATTTTAATGCTTAGATATATTATAGGATTTATTATACTAACTTTTTCAACAGGAGCTTTAATGATTTTATAAAGGAGAATTTATGTTAAGAGTAATTACAAATTCAGAAGATGAAACCATAAAATTGGCAAAAAAAATTGCAAAACAAATAAACGAAAATACAATAATTATTTTAATAGGTGAATTGGGTTCAGGTAAAACAAAATTTACAGAAGGAATTCTTACATATTATGGGCTTGAAGAAGAGATTTCAAGTCCTACTTTTACGCTTGTGAATGAATATAATACAAGTAATTTTAATATATTTCATTTTGATTTATATAGATTAGCTGATATAGATGAATTTTATTCTATTGGAGGAGAAGAGTATTTTGAAAAGGGAGCTTGTATTATTGAATGGGGAGAAATGATTGAGTCAGCTTTACCAAAGGATTATATAAAAATAGTTTTTTCTAAAGATAATCAAGATGAAAATAAAAGAATAATAGAAATAGAGTTTTTTGGAAAATCAGAAATAAAACTATAAGAGGTAAATAATATGAAAATTTTAGCAATTGACACTACCTCTAAAATTTGCTCTGTAGCACTTTTAGAGGATAATAATTTGATAGATGAAATAAATTTGGATAGTGGACTTACACATTCTGAAAATTTGATGCCTATTGTAAAACAAATACTAGAGAAAAACAAATTAACTATAAAAAACATAGAATTAATAGGAGTTGATTGTGGTCCTGGTTCATATACCGGAATTAGAATTGGAATAGCTTCTGTAAAAGCAATTGCAGAAATTTGTAAAATTCCAGTAGTTTCTGTTACTTCATTAGAAACTTTAGCAAAAAATGTTGATTCAAAAGGTATAATTGCAAGTATTATTGATGCAAGGAATAATCAAGTTTACTTTGGAGTTTTTGATTCTAATTATAATAAGTTAGAAGAATATTTAGCAGATGATATAAATTTTATAATAGAAAAATTAAGGAAATATGATAATTTAACATTAGTTGGTGATGGAGCTCTTTTGCATGAGGAAATATTAGTTGATAGCTTGGAAAATATTGGATTTTCTTATATTAGTGAGCAATATGCAAGAAATGTAGGATATATTGCTTATAAAAAATATATAGAGAATAAAGATGTAAAAGATGCAGATACTATTTTACCAATATATTTAAGAAATAAGATGTAGGTTTATGGAAAATATTATAGTAGAAAAAATGACAATAAAACATTATAATTTAATAAAAGATATTTTAGAGAATGAATTTGACGATTTTTGGAATCCCAAAATATTGAAGGAAGAATTAGAAAATATAAATTCTAGATATATAATTGCAAAGAAAAACGATGAAATAGTTGGTTTTGCTGGTATAAAATACAACTATGAAAATGTTGAAATAATGAATATAGTAACTAAAAGAAACCAGAGAAGAAAAGGTATAGCTAGAATTTTATTAAAAAAACTAATAGAATGTTCAAAAGAATTTAATATAAATAAAATATCATTAGAAGTAAATGAAAATAATTTACCTGCTATAAATTTATATAAAAAAATGGGATTTGAAGTCGTAGGTCTAAGAAAAATGTACTATAATGGAAAATCGAATGCAATTCTTATGGATTATTATTTATAAAAATGTAAAAATTGTCATTGAAAAAAATTTTTTTATGATATAAAATATCAAAAAAAGGGGTACAAAGGAGAATACAAATGATAAGAGAGAATGAACTAAAGCCAAAGGATTTAAAGGCTATATGCAATCCTAGTGAATTTAAATTTGAAACCACAAGAGAACTAATAGATACTACAGATTTAATTTATGGACAAGAAAGAGGAATAAAAGCTTTAAAATTTGGATTAGATATAGATATAAAAGGATATAATCTATACTTAGAAGGTCCAACTGGTGTTGGAAAGACTATGTATACAAAAAAATATTTGTCAATAAAAGCTGCAAAAAAGAAAACACCTAATGATTGGTGTTATATATATAACTTTGATAATCCAAATGAACCAGTTGCTGTTTCACTTCCTGCAGGTCAGGGTAAGATTTTTAAAGAAACTATGGATGGTTTTATAAAAGATATTAGAAAAGATCTTAAGAAAACTTTTAATAATGATGATTTTGAAAAAGAGAAAGCAACTATAAAACAAGAATTTGAAGAAAAAAGAGAAAAAATATTAGAAAAGTTAAATAAAAAAACTATGGTTCAAGGTTTTCAAGTAAAGTCTACAAATAATGGAGTTTACATGATGCCTATGATGAATGGAAAAGTTATAGCAGAGGAAGAATTTGATAAATTAGCAGATGATGTTAAGCAACAATTTGAGGAAAAATCTGCAATAGTACAAGATTGGGTTTTTGAAGCATTATCTGAAATAAGATTAATTGAGAGACAAGCTGATTCAAAGGTAGAAGAATGGAAATCTAATATTGCTCTTTTAACTATAAATGTTCATATAAATGCTATAAAAGCAAATTATAAAAGAAATAAAAAAATAGGAATATATTTAGAAGGTATAAAAAAAGATATTATTTTAAATTTAAATTATTTTTTAATTACAGAAGAAGAAAATAAAAATAATATGAACCCAATGCAAAAGTCTGAATCAAAAGAACCTTGGTTAAATTATAGAGTTAATTTATTTGTTGATAATAGCAGAAATGAAGGGGCTCCAGTAATAATGGATACAAATTATTCATATAATAATATCTTTGGAGGATTAGAATATGAAAATCATTTTGGAGCTTTAAAAACAGATTTTACAATGCTAAAATCTGGATTATTGCATAAAGCCAATGGTGGATATATAGTCTTCCAAGCAAAAGATTTATTATCAAATCCATTAGTTTATGAAACATTAAAAAAATCTTTAAGAGTAAAACAATTAACTATAGAGAATACAGCTGATCAAAGAGCTTCTATGATGTTAGTTTCTTTAAAGCCAGAGCCAATACCTTTAGATTTAAAAGTTTTATTAATAGGAAATTCAGAAATATATCATACACTTTTACAAGTTGATGATGATTTTAGAAAATTGTTTAAGTTAAAGGTTGAATTTGAAGAAGATGCTCCTAGGACACCAGAAAATATAGAAAGACTTTCAAAGTTTGTTAGAAGTTTTTGTGTACAAGAAGAACTAATTGATTTAGATAAAGATGCAATGGCAAAAATAGTTGAATATACATCTAAAAAAGCGGGAGATAAAGAAAAGCTTTCAACTCAATTTAGCGAAATAAGTGAAATTGTTGGTGAGTCTGCAACATGGGCAAAATTAGCTAAATCGAAAATAGTTACAAAAGAATTTGTTCAAAAAGCATTAGATGAAAGAGTTGATAGATTAAAAAAATATGATGCGAAATATATTCAAATGATTAAAGAAGATGCTTTACTTATAGAAACAGAAGGAGAAAAAGTTGGGCAAATAAATGGATTAACTGTTATTACTATTGGAGATTATTCTTTTGGTAAGCCTGCAAAAATAACTGCTAATACATACATGGGAAAAAATGGAATTGTTGATATAGAAAGAGAAGTGGATATGTCTGGTGCAGCTCATTCAAAGGGTGTAATGATTTTAACAGGATTTTTAGGAGACTTATTTGCTCAAGATATACCGTTATCTTTAACAGCTAGTATATGTTTTGAACAATTATATGGAGGTGTTGATGGAGATAGTGCTTCTAGTACAGAAGCTTATGCAATATTATCTAGTCTTTCAGGAATCCCTATTAAGCAATCAATAGCTGTTACTGGATCAGTAAATCAAAAGGGAGAAATTCAACCAATAGGTGGAGTTAATGAAAAAATTGAGGGATTTTATCAAATATGTAAATTAAGAGGATTAACAGGAAATCAAGGTGTAATTATTCCATATCAAAATGTTAGAAATTTAAGTTTAGAAGATGATATTATTGAATCAGTGAGTAAAGGGTTATTTCATATATATGCAATTAAAACTATAAGTGAAGGAATAGAAATTTTAACAGGAGTTCCTGCAGGAATAAGGGAAGGAAATGGCGAGTTTCAAAAAGGAACTATAAATTATTTAGCATATCAAAAACTTAGAAGGTTTGCTGAAGATTCGAAAAAGTTTTAGGAAAAAGTGTTGAAAAAATTCAACACTTTTTTCAGACTGTTGACAAAACATCACGATACTTGTTTGCTATTGAAAAGCCTGTAATAAAGCTTTCTTTTGTTTGTATCTCTGTAAGTTCAGTTTATTAAGTGAATAAAAGTTAAATAAAGAGTTGATGTCAAAAGCGCTTGAAAATTAAAAATAAAAGATAAAAAAATTGCTTACATTTTCTTGACACATACTGTAATATAAATGTAATTTTGAATTTGTTGAAAAAATAGTAAATTTATGAGACAATTAAAAAAATGAATGTTTATTATGAAATGGGTGTGAAAAAATGGAACAAGATATACAATTAGGCAAAGTTGCAACAAAGATTAAAGAGATATTTGAGCAACATGGTAATGGAAGTGAAATGGAAGAATATTTTGAATCTTTAAGTTTAGAAGACGTTAGCTCATTATCGGATGAGGATATTCAGTTTTTACTGGATATTTTTATTCCTATAAAAGAAACTCTAGATATAGTAGCGGTTTTGTGGGAAATTACAGGAGTACAGGGAGAATTCCAGAAAGCCCATTCTAATTTATTACCCGCAATAATAAATCAAGTAAAAGGAGATCCAATGATAGTAGCGTATGTGTGGAGTAATACTGTTCCAGAAGTACAGAAAGCCAGTTTACCCTCAATAATAGATCAAGTAAAAGGAGATCCAGAGCTAGTAGAAAAAATATGGGGAAAAACTGTTCAAGAAGCACAGGAAGCCAATTCTAAATTATTACTCTCAATAATAGATCAAGTAAAAGGAAATCCAGAGCAAGTAGCGAATGTGTGGGTGCATACTGTTCCAGAAGTACAGAAAGAAGCACAGAAAGCCAATTCTAAATTATTCCCCTCAATAATAGATCAAGTAAAAGGAAATCCAAAGCTAGTAGAAAGAATATGGAGAAGTACTGTTCGAGAAATACAAGAAGCCAATTTACACTCAATAATAGTAGATTACGCAAAAGGAAATCCAGAGCTAGTAGCAAAAATATGGGGAAATACTGTTCAAAAAATACAGGAAGCCAATTTACACTCAATAATAGTAGATTACGCAAAAGGAAATCCAAAGCTAGTAGCAAAAATATGGGGAAATACTGTTCAAGAAGCACAGAAAGCCAATTCTGACTTATTCCCCTCAATAATAGGTCAAGTAAAAGGATATCCAGGGATGTTAGTAGAGAGTGTGTGGGAAAAAACTGTTCCAGAAGTACAGAAAGCCAATTTACCCTCGATAATAGATTTAGTAAAAGAAGATTCAAGGCTAGTAAGCCGTGCGTGGAGAAATACTGTTCCAGAAGCACAGAAAGCCAATTTACACTCAATAATAGTAGATTACGCAAAAGGAAATCCAGAGCTAGTAGTGCTTGTGTGGGCATTAAGTGTTAAAGAAGCACAGGAAAACAAAATAAAAGAAGTAATAGATATAATATTAAAAGAAAATTCAGATTTAGTAGGTGAAGTATTGTTACATACACATCCAGAGGTTATGGAGCAAATATGGTCAAAAACAGATAAAGAATTTCAGAAAAGCAAAATAGAAAAAATAATAAAATTAGTACAAGAAAATTCAAAACTAATAGGAGTAATATGGGCAAATACAGATAAAGAAGTAAAAAATGAAAAATTTGTAAGTATATTAGAATCAAATCCACCAGAAATAGTAAATAAAATATTGAAAAGTACAAACCCAAAAGAGTTGAATGATTTATGGGATATGTTAGAACCAGATAAACAGAAACAATATTTTGATGTGATAATAGATGTGTTATGTAATAATCCAGAAGCAAAAGGAATGCTATCTGAATTCTTGAAAAAAATAGATGAAAGAATAGATGCAGAAAAATTATCAGACATATTAATGATGAAAGATCAAGAGTATATATATAAATACATGATGGATGAAATATTAAAGAAAAATATAGGAAAAGAAAATATAGATATAGAAGGAATAAACCAAGAAATAGGAAAAATAAATGAAATTTTCTTAACAAATAACTTACCAGAGTTCTTTAAATTATATTCATTTTTTAAATTTCACCCTAATCATAATTCTAATAATCAGCATTTTTATGCTGGAATATCAAATGAGGAAAGAGATAAAAAAATACTACAAGATTTATTTACAACAGAGTTAGAATCAGATAATAGTCAAATGATAGAGTTTCTAGAATTAATTTATAATGGAAATATAGCATACCAAAGTCAACTAAATGGGAAAGAATTACCAGAAGAAGAAAAAGCGATATTATTAGTATATAGTGATACTCTATCAAATTTATATAAAATATATGGAAATAAAAAGTTAGATAAAATTGATAATTCTATTGAAAAAATAGAAATACTTAGAAAATTAGAGAATATAGGGGAAAACGAAAATGTTGGAGATTATATTTTAACACAATTTTTAAAGCAGATTGGATTAAATATAGAAAAATATGCACAAGGAAAAGAAAATTTATCCGAAAATTTATTGGAATATATGAGAAAAGATAAAGAAAGGTCACAAGAAAAAAATAGAAAAAAATTGAAATAGATAAAATATTAGAGCCAGGTGATTTGATAAAAGGAACAAGCATAAATTATTTAAATTCACATTTAAGACTTGGAATAAGGTCAAAAGAATTTAATAAGGAAGGAGGTTTAACGAGTGATTTTACTCCGTTAGACACAGATTTTTCAGAAATAACTGACAGTAATATACAAAAAAATGGATTAAATAATATTATAGGTAGTACAGTTTCTGGTGGATATGGACATACATATTATGTAATAAAAAAAGGAGATTATGATGAAGATAAGAGCTATATAGGTGGTACAGACGAACGAAAAACAAGATATATAAGAACAGCAATAGGCTCAAATAAAATAAGTTATATTATTACAAGTGAATGGGATGAGGAATACGGATATATAATGGCACAAAATGGAAGGTATATACCAGTAATAGACTTAAACACTCAAAAAGAACTTTTTACAGTGGAACAATATGATGCTATAAGAGAGAAAATGAAGGGACTAAGTTTTTATAGAGCAGAAAATTTTGAGGTAGATGAAAGTGTATTTAATCCAAAAGTTTTAAAAATAGCAGAAGAAATAAAAAAACAAGCTGAAGGCAAGAAGTCAACTGAAGAAAAAAGAGAAAAAATAGTACAATTAATGAAAGATAATTTACCTAAAGCAGTTGTAGATGATATGGTAGGAGATTTATCAAGTCAAATTATAGAATTTATAGATGCAGGGTCTACAGGAAGAGGAACAAATATACCAGGAGATGGAGACTTTGATTTTATGCTAAAATGTTCAAGCATGCAAGAACAGGTAGACATGATAAAACAAATAAAGTCGGTTTTAAAAGGAAGTCCAAAAGGTGGTGATAATGAATATAATATTCATTATGAAAATGTAAAAATAGAAGGCTTAGATGAAACAGTTGATATAGATGTAATATCAGAAAAAAAGAGGTTAGAAACAGAATATTCTAGTGATTTGTGTATAAGAGATAGGTTAGAAAATATAGAAAGAAATTATGATTCAACAGTATTACAAAATGTAGTAGACAATATTATAGTAGCTAAGAAAAAATTGAAGGAGTTAGGAACTTATAAAAAAACAGGTTCAGATAAAGCAACAGAAAATGGAGGATTTGGAGGAATAGGAGTAGAGAACTGGATACTACAAAATGGAGGCTCATATATCTTAGCAATGGAGACGTTTTTAGATACAGCAAAAGAAACAGAGAATTATGAGGAATTTAAAAAAAAATATCCTATTTATGATTTTGGACAAAATCATAGAACTGGTATAAGAAAAGGTGAGCATGACCATTATATAGAAGGATTATCAGCTAAAGGCTTTGAAACTTTACAAGAAGCATTTATAAAAGAGTTAAAAGAGTATGGCATAGAATATGAATATAGTAAAGAAGGGCATCCAATAAATAGTATTGAATTTCAGAATAAACAAGAAATACTACAAGAAGATAAAATACAAGAGGAAGTAGTACAAGATGTAATACAAAATGAGAACGAAGAAAAAAAAGCAAGTTTCTTTGATAGTGTTATAGGTGAAATAACCTCAAATGTGCAATATAAAGTTTCAGATTTTACAAGAATAACGGGATATCTAGCAAGATTAAAAGCAAAAGCACAAATAAAAAATCAAGAAGAACCACTTCTTTATTAATAAAATATTGAAACGGAGAAAATACCATGGAAAAAGTTGATAAATATGATATAGCTGGTGCTGAAGTTTGCAATTTTTTACATAATATTCCAAAACAAAAATATGATTTACTTCCAAAAAAATTAATAGATTTGTTTGAAAAATACAAAGATTATAATATTGGAGAAAAAATAGATTTAGAAAAGAGCTATGAGGAGCAAGAGATAAGCCAAATGGCAAAAGATATGATTTTTATTATTACATATAACTATTGGCTTACAGAAGAACAAAAATGCAGTGTATTAAAACAAATGAAAATTAATGAGGAAAAATTGCATGAAAAATATAACATAGATAATTTGTTTAAAAATAAAAAAACATATCAAGAAGAATCTATAGAAATAAATAGTACGCAAACTTCAACTCAAATGATTAAAACTGATAATCAAAATTTTATACAAAAGATAATTAATTTTTTCAAAAATATATTTAAAAAAAATTCATAAATATTTGAATAAAATAATGCAAATTGTAGGGCGCTCATTGAGCGCCCGCAAAAAATTAAATTTATTAAAAAATTTTGACAAATTTTTATATAAATGATATACTTTAAAAGTAATTTAAATATAATGGAAGAGGAAAAAAATGTTAAAAGATAGTTCAACAAAACTCAGAATAGATAGTATGCTTATTTTTTCAATAATTATGGTTGTGATTTTTATATTTGTAATTGTTGTAAATGCAATGTCAAAAGTTGGAGCTTTTGCAATGGAAAAAGATATAAATATAGAAATAAAAGAAAAAGTTTTAGAATCAGACTTTGAAGATGTTTTAGTTGCATATTCAGATAACATAAATTATGAAGTTACACCAGCTAGTCCTAGAGAAAAGATTTCATCCAGAGCAGCAACTGCTAGAAGAAATAGGGGAGAATCTAATAATTATATTCCTGTAAATGAAGTAAAAATATCTCAGACTATGGATTTGAATGTAAGAACAGGAATGTCCAAAGAAGATTTTATTAACTTAATTGCTAATTGTTCTGCTGATACTTCTGGATTTTTTGAAGAGAATGCTGGAATAATATATGATTTATGTGAGATTTATAGTATAAATGAAATTTTCTTTTGTGGGTTAATTTCTGCAGAATCAGGATGGAATATAGCACAAAATCATAGAAATACTCACAATTATATTAGTTTAATGTCTGGTGGAGGATTGATTAGTTTTTCAACTGTTGAAGAAGGCTTAGAGTCTGCTGCAAAGACACTTCATAATAATTATTTAACACCTGGTGGAAAGTTTTACAGAGGATCAACTTTAGAAGGTGTAAGAACAATATTTTGTCCAGTAAATCCAGGATGGACAAGTTTAGTATATGGAAGAATGTGTCAGATAATTTAATAATTTATAATATATAGCGACTTTATAGTCGCTATTTTATAGTATAGAAGAAGAGTGGACTTTTTTATATTAAAAAGTCCACTCTTGTTCTATTGATTAAAAAAATAAACAGTGATATAATTTTTTTAATTTAAAATGAGTTTTTATATACTAAGGAGAAAATGTGAAAGTTAAAATAAAAAATCGAAA
The DNA here is from genome assembly GCA_947631185.1 of uncultured Clostridia bacterium. Taxonomy (GTDB): domain Bacteria; phylum Bacillota; class Clostridia; order TANB77; family CAG-508; genus Scatovivens. Next base: position 72,018 of record CANRKJ010000002.1, read on the forward strand.
AACTTTTAATTATATAATTATAATTTTATTTGGAATAATCTTATCTATTCCTTTATTTTTCAAAAATTTAAATATATATTTTAATGAGGGATTTGCAACTATTGCAAAAGGATTTGAATTCACTAAAAATTTCAGTTTAAATGATGGAAGAATTTTAACATCTTTTTTAAATTATATTGGTACAGGTGATACTATATTAGAATCACCACTTGTGGTTATAATTTTATGTATAGGAAATTATTTTTTAAAATCTTATATTATTACTTATAAAGTAATAATTTTTACATCTATAATTTTATCTGGATATTACATGCATAAATTTTCTGACAAATTAACTCAAAATAAAAATATTGCTTTATTATGTGCACTTTTATATATGAGTGCACCTATTCATGTTAGTCAAATATATGTAAATAATTCTTTATATAATAGTTTAATTTTTATTTTTATTCCTATGACTTTTTTAGGTTTATATAGACTTTTTAATACTACGGAACATAGTTTCCATTTAGGATTGGGTATTATAGGTTTAATTTTAACTGATTTGAAAATGTCTATAATAATTTTTCCAACCATTATTATATATTTTTTGATAAACATTAAGAATTGGGAATTAGAACATGTTAGAAAAGAAATTATCGTTAATTTTTTAGCAATAATTACTATAACATCTTTTTTTATTTTACCATATTTGCAAACTAGTTTATCTACTGAATATGTTGGAAGTAATGTATCAAAGCAAGATTTCTTAGATAATAGAGTAAGTATAAAATCGTTATTTGTAACATCAAAAAATAGTAAAGACATTGTAGAAATAGGACCTCATATTATCATAATATTAGCTTTATCTTTAATTTCACTTCATAAACAAAAAGAAAATGAAAAAAAAGAATATATTTTTTATTTATCTATGGCATTACTATATATAATTTTAAGTTTGAAATTATTCCCATGGGGAATATTCCCAAATTTTGTATCAAGAATAGAACATTCTTATAATTTTTTAATAGTAGCTACATTTTTTGAATGTTTAATTTGCGGAATTAATATTAATAATATTTTTTATAAATTTAAAATAATAGATATATTTATAATAATTATTATTTCTTTGTTATTTTTAATACCATTAAAAAATTTTATTCCACATTCAGAAAAAATTGAAAATATAGAAAATTGCAATATTTCTCAAATCGTAGATTATAGAATTTTACCAAAAAAAGCAAAAGAAAATTTGGAGTATATAAAAAATAGGTCTAAGGATGTAGAAGTAATAAATGGAAATGCAGAAATAATTGATAAGAATAAGTTATTAACACATTATAATTTTAAAGCTAATACTTTGTCTGATGGTACAATATATGAGTTACCATATATTTATTATCCAGGATATGAAATAAGATGTGATGGAATAATTATGGATTATTTTGAAAGTGAAAATGGCTTAATTGCTATTAAAATAGATAAAGAAGATGGAATTAATTTTGAAGTTAACTTTATAGGAACAAAACTTATGAATTTTAGTAAAATAATATCATTAATTGGTATGATTTCATTTGGAATTTATGTATATAAAAGATATTAAGTCTTCAAATTACTTGAATTTATGAGTATAATGTTATATAATAATTTAGTATAATTTAAATTTTTATACTAACAGGAGGATTAGAAATGTCAAAACCAGTGGTTGCCATTGTTGGAAAACCCAATGTAGGTAAATCAAGATTTTTTAATTATGTAATAGGACAAAGAATTTCTATAGTTGAAGATGTACCTGGTGTTACAAGAGATAGGGTATATGCGGATACATCATGGAAAGATAGGGAATTTTCTTTAATTGATACAGGTGGAATTGAACCAGAGTCTGATGATATTATTATTTCTCAAATGAGGAACCAAGCTAATATTGCAATAAGTGTTGCTGATGTTATAATTTTTATGACAGATATAAAACAAGGTGTAACTAGCTCTGATCAAGATATTGCATTAATGTTAAAAAAATCAAATAAGCCTATAGTTTTAGTTTGTAATAAAGCTGATAATATAGGTGAGCCACCACCAGAAATATATGAATTTTATAATTTAGGTTTGGGAAATCCATATCCTGTTTCTGCAGCTAATGCTTTAGGGATAGGAGATGTATTAGATGCAATATATGATTTTTTCCCTCCTAAAGATGATTTTGAAGATGATAAAGAAATAATTAAAGTTGCTATAATTGGAAAACCTAATGTTGGAAAATCTTCTTTAATAAATAAAATATTGAATGAAAATAGAGCAATTGTTAGCAATATTGCTGGAACTACACGTGATGCAATAGATTCAGATTTTGAGAATGAATTTGGAAAATATACTTTTATTGATACAGCTGGTATTAGAAAAAAGAGTAAAGTTAATGAATCTATTGAGAAATTTAGTATAATGAGAACACTTTTAGCAATAGAGAGGTCTGATGTTTGCTTAGTATTGATAGATGCTAATGAAGGTGTTACAGATCAGGATGCGAAGATTTTAGGAGAAGCTCATGAGGCTGGAAAAGGAATAATAATTGTTGTAAATAAATGGGATGAAATTGATAAAGAAACAGGTACTTTAGAAAAATTTAAAAAAGAAGTTTACAATAAATTAAGTTATGCAAGTTATGCTCCAGTAATTTTTATTTCAGCAAAAACAGGGCAAAGAGTAAACAAGTTGTTTGAATTAATAAATAATGTAAATGATCAAAATTCTCTAAGAGTCTCTACAGCTGTAGTAAATGAGGTAATAAATGAAGCAGTAGCGGTTGTACAACCACCTTCTGATAAAGGTAAAAGATTAAAAATCTATTATGGTACTCAAGCCACTACAAAACCGCCAACATTTGTTATATTTTGTAATAATAAAGAATTATTTCATTTTTCTTATCAAAGATATTTGATAAATTGTTTTAGAAATAATTTTGGATTAGAAGGAACACCTGTAAGATTGATAATAAGAGAAAAAAAATCGGATATATAATTGTATATTTAAATAATTCATTTATCTAATATAACTATTGTTTTTTTTTAATAAAAATGATATAAATATAATAAATTTGATAAATAAGGAGGAAAGATATGGCTCCATATATTACTATAGCAATCATAGCTTATGCTATTGGAAGTGTAAATTTCTCAGTTTTAATAAGCAGAAAGATGGCAGGTTTTGATATAAGAGATAAAGGAAGTAAAAATGCAGGGACTACCAATATATTAAGAAATGTGGGAAAGAAAGCTGCTGTTTTAACTTTAATTTGTGATATTTTAAAAGGGGTTGTTTCAATTCTTATTGCAATGTTAATAGCTAAAATTGTAGAAGGTTCTAATAAGGCAATCTTGATGGAACTTGCAGCATTTTTTGTTGTTGTTGGTCATACTTTTCCAATATTTTTTGAATTTAGAGGTGGAAAAGGTGTTGCTACAAGTTTAGGAGTTTTACTAATAATAAATTGGAAAATTGGACTTATATGTTTAACTTTTGCAATTTTTGAAATTATATTATGTAGAATGGTTTCATTAGGCTCTATTTCAGTAGCAGTATTATTTCCAGTTTTAACGTTTTTTATTAGAGATTGTTATCTAACAAATTGGGAATATTCATATGTTATTTTCGCAATTGCAATGGCTGTTTTTGTTATATTTAATCATAGAGAAAATGTTAAAAGACTTATGAATGGAACAGAAAATAGAATATCTTTTAGTAAAAAAGAAAGTTAACAAAAATATCAATATAAAGAAAGGAATAATATGGAAAATATAACAATAATCGGTAGTGGAAGTTGGGGAGTGGCTTTAGGTGTATATTTAGCAAAACTTGGACATAATATTAAAATGTGGTCATTTGCTAAAGAGGAAAATGATGAAATAAATAAGCAAAAGATATGCAGGTATCTTCCTGGAATAAAAATACCTGATAATATAAAATGTACTACAGAATTCGAAGATGCATTAGATGGAACTAAATTAGTACTTCACGTTACTCCATCTAAATTTGTAAGAGATACAATAAAAGGATATGAAAAATATATTACTTCAAATCATATAATTTTGGCCTGTTCAAAAGGTTTTGAACCAGAATCTTTAAAAACATTAGAAGAAGTTTTTAAAGAAGAATTGCCAAATACAGATTATGGCGTTTTATCTGGCCCAAGTCATGCAGAGGAAGTTTCTAGAAATGTTCCAACAGCTTTAGTAGTTGCTTCAAAACATAAAGACATAATTGAGTATGTTTCAGAAACTTTTCGTAGTGAATTTATGAGAATATATCATAATGAAGATGTTAAAGGTGTAGAAATAGGAGGAGCATTGAAAAATATTATAGCTCTATGTGCAGGAATATCTGTTGGATTGGAATTAGGAGATAATACTTATGCTGCACTTTTAACTAGGGGATTATTTGAAATAGAAAAATTAGGTACAGCCATGGGAGCTAAGAGTAGAACTTTTTATGGACTAACAGGCTTAGGTGATTTAATTGTAACTTGTGGAAGTGTTCATAGCAGAAATAGAAAAGCTGGATATTTAATAGGAAAAGGATATACTATAGATGAAGCTAGAAAAGAAATTGGAATGACAATTGAAGGTGTAGATAATATAGATGTTGCATATAGTTTGTCAAAAAAATATAATGTTGAGATGCCAATAGTTGAAAGTGTTTACAATATATTGTATAATGGTTTACAACCTAAAGAGGCTGTAACAAATCTTATGACTAGAAAATTTAAATCTGAATAAATAAAAAAAATAAGGAGGTTTTATTATGGATTTTTTTAACAATCTAGGAAAGAAAGCTAGCGAAGCTTTAAAAAACACAAAAGAAAAAACTACAAAAATTTCAGGTGAATTAAAATTAAAAAGTAAAATTACTGATTATAAAAGTAAAATTGTCGATTTAGAAAAAGAAATTGGTAGTATTATTTATGAAGACTTTAAAAATAATAGTAAGCTTGGAGAAAATGAAGATATTATAAAAAAATGTGAAGAGATAGCAGAATTAGAATCTAATATAAAATCAGCAGAAGAAGAAATTTTAGTTTTAAAAGATATAAAAAAATGTATATCATGTGGTTCTGAGTTATCTGTTGATATGGAATATTGTTCAAAATGTGGAGCAAAACAACCTGAAATTGTTTCAAAGAAAGATGAAGTTACACAAGAATCAAACGAAACTACTGAAGAACAAAATGATGATGTAGAATCAGATGATACAAAAGTAACTGAATCTGAAGATAATAAAAAAGACAAATAATTATATAAATATAAAGGTTAAACCTTAGGTTTAACCTTTATTATTTATATAATAGGAAAGGTATATGAATTTTTATTATATATTTTTTGTAAAATATCTGCTATTGAAAAGAAAAAATGTTTATGGTATAATATGCAAAATGTTTTGAAAGAAGGTAATTGTATGAAAATTTTAGTTACTGGTGGCTTAGGTTTTATAGGTTCACATACTTGTGTTGAATTACTAGAAAATGGTCACGAGGTTGTCGTAGTTGATAATTTAAATAATAGTAAAAAAGATGTTTTAGATAAAATAAAAAAAATTACAGGCTCTGATAAAATAAAATTATATGTAGAAGATGTAAAAAACATAAAAGCATTAGATAATATTTTTAAAGAAAATAATATAGAGTGTGTAATTCATTTTGCAGGATATAAAGCTGTTGGAGAATCTGTAAAAAATCCAATAATGTATTATGAGAATAATATAGTTTCAACTATTAATTTACTAAATGTTATGAAAAAATATAATGTAAAGAAAATAATATTTAGTTCTACTGCTACAGTATATGGAGAGCCAAAGAGTTGCCCTGTTAGTGAAAATTTTTCTACTGGAAATACTACAAATCCATATGCTACAACAAAATATATGATAGAAAGAATTTTGGATGATTTATATAAGTCAGATAATGAATGGAGTATTGCTATTTTAAGATATTTTAATCCAATTGGTGCACATAAAAGTGGATTAATAGGTGAAAATCCAAATGGTATACCTAATAATCTTATGCCATACATATTAAAAGTAGCTGCTGGTGAACTTCCTAAATTAAATATATTTGGAAATGACTATAATACACATGATGGAACAGGAGTTAGAGATTATATTCATGTTGTTGATTTAGCAAAAGGACATGTTAAGGCTATAGAAAAAATTTCATCTGAAAATGGTGTTAAAGTTTATAATTTAGGGACAGGTATTGGATATAGTGTATTAGATATAGTAAATACTTTTATTGAAAAAAATAAAGTAGAACTTCCTTATGAAATAACTGATAGAAGACCTGGCGATGTTGATGAAGTATTTTCTAATCCAACAAAAGCAAAAAATGAGTTAGGTTGGGAAGCAAAATTAAGTATAGATGATATGTGTGTAGATTCATGGAATTTTAAGAAAAATAATATATAGAAGGTAGTTTATGAAAACAGCTATAATTGTTCTAAATTATAATTCTGAGAAAGAAACAGAAGAATATATAAATAGAATAAAAAATTATAAAATTATAGATAAAATTGTTGTAGTAGATAATATGTCTACTAATGAGAATACTTTTGAAAAATTAAAAAAATTAGAATCAGAAAAAATTTCTGTGATTAGATCAGAAAAAAATGGTGGGTATTCATATGGAAATAATTATGGAATTCATTTTTTGGAGAGTTTTAATGATAAATATGATAATATAATTATTTCAAATTCAGATATTGATGTAGAAGAAACAGCTATAAAAAAATCAATTGAGTTTTTAAATTCAAATGAAAAGATTGGAATTGTTGCACCAAGAATGTATAAATCAAATAATAAGCCAGCAAGAAGAAGTGCATGGAAAATAAGAACATTTTGGCTGGATTTAATACATTCAACTAGAATTTTAGAGATATTATTCTATAAAAAATTAAGAGCTGGAGAGTATTCAGAAGAAGATTATAAAAAGCCAATTTTAAAAGTTGAAGCAATTGCAGGATCATTTTTTATCGTAAAATATGATATTTTTAAACAAATAGGTTACTTTGATGAAAATGTTTTTTTATTTTATGAAGAAGATATTATAGCTAAAAAATTTAAAGAATTAAATTATGATATATATAGTCTTAATGATATAAAATTTATTCATTATGAAAGTACGACAATAAAGAAAAGCATAAATTATTTAAAAAAAATGAATATTTTATATAAAAGTAAAATGTATTTTCAAAAAAAGTATAATAAAATTGGAATTTTAGAAGTAATAATATTTAAAATATTATATTTATTAAGAATTATAGAGCTAATTATAGAAATACCACTGAGAAAATTACTAAAAAAATGATTATTAATTAAGAAATATTTTAAAAAACTATTTAAAAAAAATACTTTTTATGATATATAGTACTTAAAATATTCCTTTATTGGAGGAAATTTTGAAAAAAAATATAAAAAATTACAATTTAGATGAACTTAAGGAAGAAATTAAATCTTTAGGTGAAAAGCCATATAGAGCAGAACAAATTTTTAAATGGTTATATGTTGATAATATATCTAGTTTTAGTGAAATGACAAATTTATCTTTAGATTTAAGAAAAAAATTGGATGAAAATTATTCTTTGAATTCATTTAAAATTGAAAAAAAATTTAAATCTATTGATGGTACAATAAAATATTTATTTAATGTTCAAGATGAAGAACAAAACATGATAGAATCTGTTTTGATGAGTTATCATCATGGATATACAATATGTGTTTCTTCTCAAATAGGATGTAAAATGGGATGTAAATTTTGTGCTTCTACTGGAATTAAATTTGGCAGAAATTTAGAGAGTTCAGAAATAATCCAGCAATTATTAGAAATTGAAAAAGATGCAAAAGTTAAAATTTCAAACATAGTATTTATGGGAATTGGCGAACCGTTAGATAATTATGAAAATGTAATGAACAGTATTCGAATAATTAATAATCCAAAAGGATTGAATATTGGAGCAAGGCATATTAGTATATCAACTAGTGGAATAGTTCCAAAAATCTACCAGCTTGCTAATGAAAATATGCAGTGTACATTGTCTATATCACTTCATAGTAGTAATAATAAAAAAAGAAGTGAAATGATGCCGATAAATGATGTTTATCCTATTGAAGAACTTATTAAAGCTTGTGAATATTACATAAAAAAAACAAATAAAAGAATATCTTTTGAATATGCTTTAGCAAAAGACAATAATGATAATTTAAATGATGCTAAAGATTTGGTAAAACTTTTAAAGGGAATGTTAGCTCATGTTAATTTAATTCCAATTAATAAAATAAAAGATGGAAAATATACTAAAAGTTCAAATGAAAATATAATTAAATTTAGAGATTATTTAAATGATTGTGGAATTGTAGCTACAATTAGAAGGGAACTTGGATCTGATATAAATGCTGCTTGCGGGCAACTGAGAAGACAAAACATGAGGAAATAAAGAGGTGATTAAATGAGAATTTTGGCAAAGTCGGATGTTGGAAGAGCAAGAGAAAATAATCAAGACTCGTATTATGTGTCTGATTTAAAGGATGATATAAAATTGTTTATATTGGCTGATGGAATGGGAGGCTATAAAGGTGGAGAAATAGCTAGTAGTTTAGCTGTTGAAAGTGTAAAAAATTATATCTGTGTTAACTTCTCCAAAATCGAAAATAAAGAAAAAGATGTTATATTAAACTTAATTGAAGGTGCTATCGAATATGCTAATAATGTAGTTTATGAAAAGTCAAGAGAAATAGTAGAACTTAATGAAATGGGAACTACACTAGATGTATGTTTGTTATATGGAAATAAAGTTTTTATAGGTCATGTTGGAGATAGTAGGGTTTATAGAATTAGAAAGAATATTATTAGAAAATTAACTGTTGATCATAGTTATGTTGAAAAATTAGTTAGAGAAGGAAGCATTACTAAAGAGGAGGCCTATAATCATCCTAAGAAAAATATGCTTTTAAAAGCATTAGGATGTGATTCATTAGTTAAACCAGATGTATTTTATAAAGCCTTTTTAAAGGATGATATTTTACTAATGTGTTCTGATGGATTAACAAATATGCTTAGAGATAATGAAATTTATGATGTTTTACTAAAAAATCCAGACAAACCGGAAAATGCTTTAATAAATAGAGCCAATGTTGTAGGTGGATATGATAATATTACAGCTATAATAGTTGATAATTGTGTATAAAGTGTAATTTGGTTAAATAAATTAAGGAGAGAAAAAAGATGAATCTTATAGGAAAATTATTAGGAAACAGGTATGAAATCTTAGAAAAAGTAGGTAGTGGTCGGAATGGCTGTTGTTTATAAGGCAAAGGATCATGTTTTAAACAGGTTTATAGCTGTAAAAATTTTAAGAGATGAATTTACAACAGATAGCGAGTTTATAAAAAGATTTAGAACAGAAGCTTTGTCAGCAGCTAGTTTAACTCATCCAAATATTGTTCAAATTTACGATGTAGGAAATGAAGATAATTTATATTATATTGTGATGGAACTTATTCAAGGAAAAACATTAAAAGAAATAATTGTTGAAGATGAGAGATTATCATGGAAATGGTCTACAAATATCGCGATTCAAATAGCTTCAGCTTTAGAGACTGCCCATAAGAATGGAATAGTTCATAGAGATATAAAACCTCATAATATAATAATAACAGAAGAGGGAAGAGCTAAGGTTACAGATTTTGGAATTGCTAAAGCTGTATCAAATTCAACAATAACAGCATTCGGAACAACAATTGGGTCAGTTCACTATTTTTCTCCAGAACATGCTAGAGGTGGATATACAGATGAAAAATCAGATATATATTCATTAGGTGTTGTATTATATGAAATGCTTACAGGGAGAGTACCTTTTGATGCAGATACACCTGTTTCAGTGGCTTTAAAGCAAGTACAAGAAGAGCCTATAGAGCCTGTAGAAATTAATCCAGATATTCCTGTTAGTTTGAATAGAATAATATTGAAAGCTATGCAGAAAGATCCAAACCTTAGATATCAAAAAGTTACTGAAATGCTTAATGACTTAAATTTAGCTTTAAAAAGACCTGATGAAAATTTTGTAGTAGTTCGTTCAAATGATGCTTCAACTCCAACTCAAAGAGTAGGTGTTGTGTCTGATGAAGATGATGAAGAAGATGATGATGATGAGTCAAAATCAAAAATTGGAAGATTTTTTAGTAATCATCCATTTGTTAGATTTTTGATTATCTTGGCGATATTAGCTATAATATTTATAGTGGCATTAGTAGTTACAATGTCTATAATTACTGGAGGATCAAGAACAAAGCAAGCTGTTCTTCCAAATGTTTCTGGTGCAAATAATGAAACTAGAGTAAAAGCAGAAGATGCTGAAAAAATGTTAAAGGATCTTGGATTTACAAATATTACAATTGTTGAAGAATATAGTGATGAAGTAGAAGCTGGTTATGTTATTAGTCAAAGTCCAGAATATAGGGCTGATTACAATTATAATTTATCTGAAAAAATAACATTAACTGTTAGTAAAGGGTCAAAGAAAATAACTTTGCCAGATAAAATAGTTGGAAAAAATATAGATGAGGTAAAAAAAGAATTAGATTCTCTTGAAGCAAAATATGAAATTGTAGAAGAAACTAATGAAGAAGTTGAAAAAGGAATTGTTTTAGAAGTAGATCAACAGGAAGGAAGCGAAATATCAGCTTCAACACAAATTAACTTGAAAGTTAGTGCTGGTAGCCAATATAAAGATGTGACAATGATTTCAGTTCTTGGAAAGACAGAACAAGATGCTAAAACAGCATTAAATGGAATTGGAATTAATGATATAAGTGTAGAATATGACGAAAATCTTGGTAAAACAGATGGAACTGTTTTAAATCAGAGTATATCTGTTGGAACTGTAGTTAAGGAAAATCAACAAGTGACAATTGTTGTTAATAAACATCCTGTTAAAGCTACAGTAACAGTTAATGTTAATTTAAAGTCATTAATGAAGTATACAGAACCTACTTCTACTCCTACAAATACAGCAACTACAGATGGTAATACCACAGATAGTGGTTCAACCACTTCTCCAAGTACAACACCTGAGGTAAAAAAATCAAAAGTAGTTATTAAAGTTGGAGATGAAACAATATATTCAGAAACTAACGAACTTACTAAAACAAATATTAGTGCTACTTATACTGGTACAGGTGTAAAAGAGATAAAAGTTTATGTTGATGATGTATTAAAATCAAGTGGAAAAACTGTTGACTTTAGTAATGGAGATACAACAGTAACTATTGAGTAATTATATTAACAATATAGGAGGGCATATTAATAGTTTACCCTCCTATATTGTTTTTTGGAAAGGAGAAAAAATGGAAATTTCTACTTCTGTACTTTCAATAAAAAAAGAAGATGCTGTTAGAAAATTTTATGATTTAGAAGTGGCTAAAACTGATTATTTTCACATTGATGTTATGGATGGTAATTTTGTTGAAAATAATAATCAAGAAATAATGATTGAATATGCTACGACATTAAAACATATAACAAATATTGGTATAGATGTTCATCTAATGTGTAATAATATTGAACACTATATTGATGAATATATAGATTTAGAACCAGATTCAATAACTTTTCATATTGAAGCGATAAATAATAAGAAGCAAGCAATAGATATAATAAATGATTTAAAATCAAATAATATTAAAGTTGGAATTGCTATAAATCCTGATACAGAACTTGAAAGTATATTTGAATATTTGCCTTTTATACATAAAATTTTAATTATGACTGTTGTTCCAGGAAAGGGAGGACAGAAATTGATTGAAAGTACTGTAGATAAAATAAAAAGGTTAAAAAAACATTTATACGAAAAAAATTTGGAAACTATTATAGAAGCAGACGGAGGAATTAACAAAGATAATATAAGTATCTTGAAAGAGGCTGGAGTGGATATTGTTGTTGCAGGATCTTATATAATAAATTCTGGTAATTATAAAGAAGCTATTTTAAATTTAAAAATATAAATAAATGGAGGAGAAAAAATTATGAAATTGAAAAAAATTTTTTTATTATTGTTTTTGATTGTTTTTTGTACATCTTTAGTTTGTTTTGCTACAACAGAAGTTAATAATGAAGTTGAAGAGATTGATTCTACAGGTATGGATGGAGAACCAGTAATTTCAAATGATTATTTTAATGCAGATAGTAATTTAACACTTGATGCCAAAAGAATTGAGGGAAACGCATTTTTATTTGCTGAAAAATTAAATCTTTCTAATGTCGAAATAACAGGAAGTTTATATATTGCAGGGCAAAATATAAATTTGGAAGATGTAAATGTATTAGGAAGTATTTTTGTTGCAGGTAATTATGTAGAAATGGATAATACTAGAGCTAGAAATATTTATTCATTTTCTTCTAATGCAAATTTTAAAGAAGAAATTGTAATAGAAAAAAATATATATGCATATTCTGATAGTATTAAATTAAATGCTGTTGTTGATGGTGATGTCGGTATTTCGGGAAATAATATAACTTTTGGAGATGACCTTTCAATAGTTGGAAATTTAAGTGTTACATCAGAAGATGAGCCAAATGTTCCGGAAACAGCTTCAATTGGAAATTATGAGTTTAATAAAATTGAATCATCTGAAGATAATAAATCATCTTTTAATATGTCAGATTATTTATTATCTATTGTTAAATATCTGGTTATAGTAATAATATTAGCATTGATTTTAAATTATATTTTACCAGGATTTATTGAAAAAGTTAAAAATTATGAATTAAATGATATGATAAAAGCTTTAGGAATTGGTGTTGTATCTTCAATATTAATACCGATATTAGCGTTTGTTCTTGCTATATCTATTATAGGATTTAGATTTTTTGTTGCAGTGTCATTATTATATGTTATAGGATTAATGTTTGCTACTCCGATTGCATGTAATTCTATTGGAATATTAGTATCTAAAAAGACAGGAAAAACAGAAAAAAAATATATTATAGGATATACTTTATTAGTTGCTTTAATATATGCTATAATAAAACAGATACCTGTTATGTCAATAATTATTGAAATAATTTTAGGATTTTTAGGATTTGGAGTTATTGTCAAATCATTAATTCCAGCTAAAAAATAGTAGACATTTTCTTATGTAATACTAAAATGTTGATGAAACTTTATATACTGAAAGTTTAGAGAATTTTCCTAGTATATAAAATAAAGAGGTTCTTGCATTAGAACCTCTTTTATGATTTTATTCCAAATAAAAATTTTACAATACCGACGAAGTCCTTTTGGAACTTTTTTTACTACAATTGTCATAGTTACCTCCTTGTTTTTCGACATAAAATTAATTTTAAACCTGATACAGTAAGTACAATACCGATTATAGCTAACCATATTCGAAGTGGAACCCACATAACGGATAATATTCCAACCCCAAGACCTAGAAATATTCCGCCTTTAGCTTTCTTTATAGAGCATATCATCTACAAGCCCCCTTTGTATATAATATTATTATTTTAAAATAAAGTTACAAAAATGTTTACTATAATCTATTTGCATAATTCTGTAACTGGTAAATCAATTATTAAACTATAAAATGATAAAATAATATTGTCAATTTTTTTTTTTTATAGTAAAATTATTTTTGTAAAACGAAAGAAAATTTTTATCAGAAAAAATAAATATAGGAAGGAAAAATATAATGGAAACAACAGAAAAGGATGAATTAGATAAGAATAAGGAAAAAAAAGGTCAATCAAAGAAATCATCTAGAATAGAAAAACAACTAGAAAATGCAGTAAAAGAAAATAAAGAAGAAATAAAAAATGTTTCTGAAACAGCTTCTAGTTCTGCTACTATTAGGATAGATAGTATAAGAGATGAATTAAAAAAGATTAGAATTGAAAATGACGAAGATGATGAATCTGATATAGATGAGAATCTTGAAGAGATAGAAGAATTAGAAGAAAATAACAAAGTAGAAAGTAAAAAAAGTAAAAAGAAGAAAAAAATATTTTTAAGAATTTTAAGAGTATTGTTTATTTTAGGATTACTAGGTATTATAGTATTAGCATTTCTATTATATGGACCATGGGATGGATTTAGAGATTGGTATATTACATCTGCGATGACTACTATGAATCATCAATGGCTTGCTACAATGTTCTATAGCCAAGAAACTATTGATGAGGTTTTAAGTAGAAATAAAATAAACGAGGTAAGTGGAATTACTGATAATTCTCTTATAAAGAAAGCATCTTCTGAGGAAATGAAAAAACAAAAAAAATATGCCAATGAATATGAAAAGGCTATTTTAGAAAAAGATCCTGCACATGAAGATTATAAGATAATAAATATAGAAGGAAAAGCTTATAATGGTTATTTAGTAGCTATATATGATGCTTCTAAAATACATACAATGGTAACATCTAAAATAAATATTCAAGGACAATATGTTACACAGATGGCAGAAAGAGAAGGAGCTGTAATAGCAATAAATGGTGGTGGATTTGATGATCCAAATTACAGTAGTAATGGAGGAACTCCTACAGGTATAACATATAGTAGAGGAAAATTGATTACTAACAAAAATAATGCTGGATCAGGTGGATTGATTGGATTTACAAATGACGATGTTTTAACATTAGGAAGAATGAATTCGACAAAAGCTGATGAATTAGGTATGAGAGATGCAGTAACATGTGGACCGTTTTTAATAATTAATGGAGAATCATCTGAAATTTTAGGAAATGGAGGCTGGGGTCAAGCTGCTAGAACAGTTATAGGTCAAAGGAAAGACGGAATTGTGTTGTGGCTAGTATTAAATGGAAGAAATTATGCGACTGGAATTTTAGGTGCTGATATGAATGATTTGATTGAAATAATGCAAAATTATGGAGCTTATAATGCTGCATGTTTGGATGGAGGTACATCTTCTGTTTTAGTAGAAAATAACAAAATTTTGAATGACCCAATTGATAGTACAGGAAAACATAAAACTAGATGGGTACCAACTGCATTTGGACTATTTTTAAATGAATAAATTGATAAAAAAAGAACTAAATATGTTAGTTCTTTTTTATATTATAGTAAAGTCCTTCAAACTTCCAATGAAATAAAGCATTACACAGAAAAATTGTATAACATTTTTAGTGGATTAACAACGGGTACTGTTGTTCTAATTTATCATTTTTATTACTTTTTTGTTAAGAATATGTAATATATATTGAATATGTGTTTGCTTTGCAATATAATTCAAGTGTATATCAAAAGAGAAAATGTTTGGAGGATTTATGGAAAACAAACAATTAGATTCTATTATAGAAAAATATAAAGAATTAAAAATTAAAAATTATAAGGTTGAAAATCAGCTTAAAACTCTAATAAAGTCTAAAGAAAAATTCCCAGCTATTGCCAAAGATGAAAAATGGCTAAAAAAATATAGAAAATTTTTATCAGAAATATCAGAAGAAATGGAATTTTATAAACAAATAAAATGTAGTGTTAGTAATGAAGAATTAAAACAAATTGCTTTTGATGCAAAATCTGATATTTTTAAAAAGATTTATTATGATAACAATTTAGATAGATTTGAAAACAGAATAGATGATGGTACTGAAGAACAATATGGCGTAAATAATATGGGATACTTGTATAATAATTTAGATCCTGAACTACCAAATGGAGTTACTTTTGATAAATCAAAATTTGCTGATATGATTTTAAATGAAAAGAGATTTTTGAAAAAGATTGACTTAGCAGCATATTTAGCTAAAATAGATAATAATTTTTTTGATACTTCTGTTATTTATAAAGCAGAAATTACTAAGTTATTTTTAAATAAGATGCATTTAGAGGGTATAGATGAAAATGAAGTTATAACTGCTTCAATTATGTATACATGTAAAAAAATAGATTCTGCTCAGGAAATTGATAGAATTAAAAATGAAAAAAATAAAGATTATAATTATTTAAAATCTCTTGGATTTTCAGATAAATTTTGTAAAATGTGTATTGAACATACTAGATATAATCAACCAACAGAAGGATATGTACGTGATGCAGGTGGAGATGTTTTAGAACTTGTGGAAAATTATGTAGGTTTAACAATGCATAGAGAAGATAGAATGGCATTTCCAATTGATGAAGCACTTGATTTAATGGAACATAAAAATTTACAAGGAAAATATAATAGATATTTAGAAGATTTTAAGAAATTTGTTCAAATAATGGAGGAAGAAAAGATATGATAGATACAACTTCAAATAATATGAAAGATACTGTATTACATAAAATATTTAATGTTGTTAATAGTCAACCTAGAAAAAATATAAATGTAGTTGTTCGTGGAATTGGAAATATCAATACAGAATTGGCTGTTAAATCCATAATTCAAGAAGATGAAAACGAAAAAAACAGTATTGATAATTTAGTCTTTGAAAGAATGACAAAAATAGAAAGTATTCTTGAAAAGAGTGAATTGAATGTTCTTCTAAGAAAATATTGTATGTTGAAAAAAGCTGAATTACAAAGTGTAAAAGATGAAATAAAAAATGCAATTCAGTCATAATCATATTATTTTATTAAATTATATTCTTGGAGGATTAATATGAGTGAGAATAATGATAAAATGCTAGTAAAAAAAGAGGGCTTTTTATATAAGGTAAAAAAATTTTTTAGTAATTTTTTTAATAGTTTTAAAGAAAAAAATAATTATTCTGAAAATCTTCAAAATGAAATTGAGATTCAGGTAACAAAAGATTCTTTTGAAAATGATGTTGTTGAATCTTCTACATCAACTGTGAATAAAGGAAAATTAGAAGAAATTAGGCTAGGATTAGACAGTGGAAGTAAAGGATATGAAGATGTTTATCAATTATCTTTAGAAGAGATGGAAGCTCTAGATGGAGATTATGATGGTCAAATAGATAAAAATGTTTCAAAACTTGAGGAAGTATATAATCAGCTTGTAATAGCTAAAAGAAGATTATCAAAAATTCAAAGCCAGAATTCAAATGAAGAACAAGATTTTCGAGAATAGAGTAAACTTTTATTTGAAAGGGGGCATATTTAATATTGTATAAAAGAATTAAGATTTGTATACTATTTATAATTATGATAATAATATTGTCATATGAAAATATTGCCTTTTCAAGTACTATAAGCAGTGACATCAATGCTATAAATGATTCAAAATATCCAGGTATAAAAAGTTTAATACAGAATTTACAAAAAAATCATCCATCATGGAAATTTCAAGTTGAATATACAGGATTAAATTTTAATGATGTAATAACAAATGAATATCAAGGACATGGTACTAGTCCAAAGAATCTAGTACCTATATCTGATAATTATAGTGGAATGTGGATTTGTTCAATATGTGGTAAAAGAGCTTATGATACTGGAAGTTGGTATTGTGCTTCAGAACAAGCAATAAAATATATGATGGATCCAAGAAATTCGATAAATGAAAGTGATGTTTTTCAATTTATGGATTTATCATATGTGGGAGATATAGGAGAAGTAATTCAAATTACAGATGCTGATTTTAAAATTTCTTCATCATATTTTTTAGTTTCTCCTTCTGTTGATATTGTAAAAATAAAAAACACATATAATAATGCTGTAATAAAAAGTGCCAATGGTACAATTATTTCTTCCGGAAATGTTTCGACAGGAAATAAAATAACTATTAACAGTTCTACTTATACTATCATAAAAAAAGGTGATGTTAATAAAGATGGACAGGTTAATATTGTTGATGTTGTAATATTATTGAATTATATTACTGGTAAAAAGGTATTAGATAATGATGCTATAGAGGCTGGAAAAATACAAAATTCTAGTAATGTTACAATTGTTGATATTGTTCAAATATTAAATTATATTACAGGGAAAAGAGCTATAAATTTGGTAGAAAATTCAAATAGCAATATTATGTTTTTAATAAATCAAATGACACAAAATATGCCATATATTGATGATGAAAGTAAGCAGGCTATTGTTAATTCTGCTTCAAAATATCAAGTAAATCCATTATATATTGTTGCTAGATTAAATCAAGAACAAGGTGCAGGAACATCGCCATTGGCAACAGGCTCTGGGTTTAACGGAAATTATGTTGGATATTATAATTTATTTAATATACGTGCTTCTGGAAATTCAAAAGCCGAAGTTTATACAAATGGATTAAAATATGCTGATTCTTGCGGATGGAATACTAAAGCAAAATCAATAGAAGGTGGAATTGAGTTTATTGCCAGTCAATACATAAATAAAAAACAAAATACTTTATATTATCAAAAATTTAATGTTGTTGGAACTTCGACATTATATTCTCATCAATATATGCAAAATATAATGGCAGCACAAAATGAAGGAACAAAACTAAAAAGTTTTTATAAAACTTTTGATGGTAATTTAACTAATACATATGTATTTACAATACCAGTATATGAAAATATGCCAAAATCAGTTTGTACAAGACCTAATACTGGTGTTTAAGTGAAGAAAATTAAACTATTATAAACGTTTATTTAATAAAATACGAGGAGAATATTATGAAATGTGAAAAATGTGGTAAGGAAATTCCTGAAGGAGAAAATAAACTTTGTGATGATTGTAAAAGAAAAGTTATTAATAATATAGAAAAAGATGGTAATTTATCTGATACTAATGATGTAAATAAAAATAAAGTTAAAAAAGAAAAAAAATCAGGTAAAAAAATTAAAATTTTTGTTATAATTTTAGTTTTGATAACAGTTATAATTGTTGGAAGTATGTTTTTTGTAAAAAAATCAACTAATACTGTTGGAAATACAATTTCAAATATAAGAAATTATGGTTATACAGCAGTTCAAGGATCATGGATATATTATGTTGCTCCTTCTGAAGATGGAAAAAGGGTTTGTATTTATAAGTCAAAAATAGATGGCTCAGAAAAAAAATATATATTACAGGAAGATTGGGATATTTTAGGATTAAATGTTAAAGATGATTATATTTACTTTATTGCTATTTCTTATGAACCTGTTGAATCTAATTCTGATACAACAAATTCAGAGCCAGTGGACACTATAAATAATAAAATATATAGAATGAAAACAGATGGAACAGATTTGGAGGTAATAAATAATAATGCATTCCATAATCAAAGTTATGAAATGTATGTTGTGGATGATTCTATATATTATATAGGAGTTGATCAAAATATTTATAGTATGAAATTAGATGGTTCTGATGTGAAAAGAATAAATGAAGATCACTCTGGATTTTTGGGAATAACTAAAGATTATATTGTATATAATGTTCCAAAAGATGGAGAAGAAGACGAGAATTCTAATGTGGAATCAAATGATGAAAATAATGTTGAAAATAGTGTTGAAAATGAAAAAACAGATGATGAGGAAGTAGAAGATACAGAATTCGAAACTTTTATTATGAATAGAGATGGTACAGATAAACATACTGTAACAGGAGATAGATTAAATAGTATTAATATTGTAGATAATTGGATTTATTATGTTGATGGTTCAAAACACATATATAAAGTTAAAATAGATGGTTCAGAAAATACTTTAATTTCAGATTCTGTAGAAGCTTACAATTTAAATATAACAAATAAATATATATATTATTTGAGTTATAATGATGATAGTGAGCAAAATGTTTCTTTATATAGAATGAATTTAGACGGAACAGATAATAAAGAAATCTATAAGTTAGATAATTCTTCTTCTTATTTAAATGTAGTAAATGATCATGCTGTATTTATGGATAATAATGATGATTTTGGAACAATCAATTTGGTAGATTCAAATGGTCAAAATAGAGTTAAATTATATGAATTAAATTTAAAAGATAATACAACTACTGCTGAGGAAAATACAACAGGAAATGAGTCAACTGCAAATAATGCTAATGAACAAGAAAATAATACAAATAATACTGATGAAGTAAAAAATGAACAAACCAAAACAGAAGATGATAGTAATAAACAATAAAATCGTTAAGATAAAAAAGATGGATTAAATATTCATCTTTTTTATTTTTATGAAACTGAAAAAGTTTAATTTTAAATATTATTTGGTATACGACAAATTTTTACAAAAAATTTGTCGTATAATATTGAAATATATCATTAATTATTATAAAATCAATAATCATAAAATTTCAAAAAACTTATATTTTATAAAAATCTATATAAAATATAAGTAAGGTGATTTTATGAAAAAAATAAAAGAAAATAATGATAAAGAATTGAAAAAGTCAAATCATATAATATTTAAAATACTTTTAATTCTTTGTAGTATTATAATAATTTTACAAGTGGCAGTATTTAGTGCTTATATGTTGAAAACAGGTGGAAGTATAAAGAAGGCAACTATAGAAATGGTTGAGGATGTTGTAGGAGAACAGGATGTTATTTTTTGTTTAATTCTTGGAATAAGCGAAGATTTAAATATAAATTTAACAGATACAATTATATTATCGGCTTATAATCCTAAATCTCAGAAAGCATTTTTACTATCTATTCCAAGAGACACTTATATTGGTACAAATTCGAAATTTGCAAGTGGAAATGACAAAATAAATTCTGTTTATCAAAAGAATCCAACAGAACTTTTATATGAAGTATATAGGCTTACTGGAATAAAAGTTAATAATTATATAGCAATTAAAACTAAGGTACTTAGAGAAATAGTAGATTCTTTTGGAGGAGTTGAATTTTATGTACCAATGGATATGAATTATGATGATAAAACACAAAATTTGCATATTCATTTAAAAGAAGGAAATCAAGTATTAGATGGAGAAAGTGCAGAACAATTACTTAGATTTAGACATAATAATAATGGTTCAACATATAGTATTGATTATGGTGATAATGATATTGGAAGAATGAAAACTCAAAGAGAATTTATAAAAGTTTTAGCAGATAAAGTTATTAGTTTAAATAATGTCTCTCAAATTCAAACGATATGTAAGCATATATTTTCTAATCTTGCTACTAACCTTCAACTTTCAAAAGTTATTTTATATATACCTTTTGGTTTAGAATTTAATACAAAAGATTTAATAACGAATCAGTTACCAGGAAATTCAGAAATGATTGATGAATTATGGTTTTACAAGGCTGATAAAAGTCAAACTAAAGATATGATTATGGAATTATTAGATGAATTAGAACTTACTGAAGAAGAAAAGAACAATTATTGTAGATTTTATAATAGTTAATTAAGATACCAATAAAATAAGAATACAAAAGAAATAAAAAATTTATTAAAAGGTGATATAAGGATGAAAAACAAAAAGAAAAAAAATTCAAAAAAAAATAGAAAAAAATATAACAAAAATAATAATAAAAATATTAAAAAAAATAATTCCTTAAATAATAAAAGTATAAAAAATAAAGAAGTAATTTCAACCAAAAAACAACAAAATGATTCAAATAATAATGAACATTTAAAATCCAAAAATACTAGTATAAAAACAATAGAAGAAAAAAATAGTATACCGAATAATAAAAAAGCTTTGGATAATTTGAATTCTGATGATAGTTCTACAGGCAATAAAAATGTTGAAAATATTCAAAATAAAGAAATAAAAAAGGAAAATATTATAAAATTTAATAAAGAGGAAAAAAATAATTCTAAAAATACAAAATCTGTAAAGGTATGGTTTTTGTTATTAATTTTTGTTATAATATTTATTTTATTTTTTATAATACTTTTTTGTATAAATTTTTTTGATAATAAGATTCAACGAAATATCTACATTCAAAATATTGATGTTTCAAAATTAACTGCTGAACAAGCGAAGAATAAAATGCAATCTATATATAGCAAAGTTACAGATCAAAATATAAAGTGTTCTTATAATGATAAAAAATATGAAATTAAATTAGAGGATATTGATTTTAATCTTAAAATTGATGATGCAGTTGATTCATCAATAAAGTATGGTAGGAATAATAATTTTTTTATAGCATTTAAAGATTTTTATCTTTTAAAGTTTGGAAAAGATAAAAATATCTCAGTCGAGTATAGTTACAATGATGATATTTTAAATAAAAAATTAGAGGAAATCCAAAATGATTTTTATCAAGAAGTTCAGCAGTATAGTTATAAAATAGAAGAAAATAAATTAAAAATAACAAATGGTAAAAAGGGAATAAAAATTGATTTTGATGAATTTAAAAATTTGATAGCAGATTCTATTGATAACAAGTCATTAGAGAATTCTATAGAAATACCTTTAATAATTGATGAGCCAGAAAGTATTGATGTTGAAAAAATTCGAGATGAAGTATTTGTTGAAGTAAAAGATGCTTATTATACAACAGATCCATTTGAAATTCATGAAGAAGTGGTAGGAGTTGATTTTGATGTTGATGGATTAAAAAATATTATAGCATCAGAACCAGAAAAGGAAGAATATTGTATTGATTTGAAAATAACAGAACCAGCAATAAAAGTAGATAACCTAGATTTATATAATGATGAATTAGGAAGATGTTCTACAAATTATGTAAATAATTATAATAGAACCATTAATTTGAAACTTGCTGCAAATAAGATTAATGGATATATTTTAATGCCAGGTGAGACTTTCTCATATAATGATGTCGTAGGTGAGAGAACTGTAGCTGCTGGATATAGAAATGCTGCTATATATGTTAATGGTGAAGTAGAGGATGGTTTAGCAGGAGGAATATGTCAAATTTCTTCAACATTATATAATGCTGTGGTAGAGGCTGATTTAGAAATTGTAGAAAGATCTAATCACGCAAGAGTTCCATCATATTTACCTGCAGGAAAAGACGCTACAGTATATTGGGGAAATAAAGATTTTAAGTTTAAAAACAATCGTAGTTTTCCAGTTAGAATTTCAATAGCAGTTGATGGAGGATACGCAACTGCTATAATAAATGGAAAAAAGACTGAAAATGAATATGATATTTCTATTGAAACAAGTGTTGTAAGTAGGTATAATGGTTATCTTGTTGTAAATGCATATAAAGTATATAGACAAAATGGAGTGGTTATTAATAGAGAATTACTTTCAACAGATTCATATAAAATTTAGACTACTTTATGGATATTTTTTATACATATATTTTATATACAAGGAAAGTTCTCTGAATTTCCTTGTATATAAAATTTTCGCAAACATTATTTTAAAAAAATAATATATAAAAATTATTAAAAATGTTTGACAAAAATTTACTTTTAGAAGATAATTAATACATCAAAATTTATGCAAATGATAAATATTTATAAATTACGAAGGAGGAATATATAATGTATATATTCAATAGAGTTACAGTGGTTCCACAACTACCAGCAAGAATAGAAAGATTATCAGAAATTGCTAATAATCTATGGTGGTCTTGGAATACGGATTTCTTAAAATTGTTTTTAGAAATGGATATGAATTTATGGGATAAAGTACAAAAAAATCCTATAAAATTTTTAAAATTGGTTAGCCAAGAAAAATTAAAACAATCATCAGAAGATCAAAACTTTTTAAAGAAATATGATAAAGTTGTTGAAGATTTTGATAATTATATGAACAGTAAAGATACATGGTTTTTAAAAAATCATTTTGATAATAAAGATGATGTTATAGCTTATTTTTCAGCTGAATACGGACTTGATGAAATAGTACCAATATATTCAGGAGGGTTAGGAATTTTATCAGGTGATCATCTAAAATCTGCAAGTGATTTAGGAATTCCATTAGTAGCATGTGGACTTCTTTATAAAAATGGATATTTTCACCAAAAAATTGATGCTTATGGTAAACAATGTTCTGAATATCATAATATAGATTTATATAATCTTCCTATATTACCAGTTAAAGATGAAAAAAATGAAGATGTTATTATCGAAGCAGAATTAGATAATAGGAAATTATATTTAAAATTATGGCAAATTAATGTTGGAAGAATTAAATTATATTTAATGGATTCTGATATAGATAAGAATGACAGTGATTTTAGGGAAATTACATTAAGGTTATATGGTGGAGATAAAGAAATGAGAATCCGCCAAGAAATAGTATTAGGAATGTGTGGAATAAAAGCATTACGTACTCTTGGAATTAACCCTACAATTTACCACATGAATGAAGGTCATTCATCATTTCTTACTATAGAACTTATACAAAATATAATTAAAGAAAAACAAGTTTCATTTCAAATAGCAAAAGAAATTGCTACTACTCAAACAGTATTTACTACTCATACTCCAGTTCCAGCTGGAAATGATATATTTGATATTAGTTTAGTAGAAAAATATTTTCGTGGTATATGGCCTAAACTTGGAATTTCAAGAGAAGAATTTTTAAAACTAGGAATGAAAGAAACAGTAGATTTAGAACCAGGATTTAATATGGGAATTTTAGCTTTGAAAATTTCTGGAAAAAAGAATGGTGTTAGCAAGTTGCATGGCGAAGTTTCAAGAGAATTATTTAGTGAAGTTTGGCCAAATATTGCACAAGATGAATCTCCTATAACATATATAACAAATGGTATTCATACTTGTTCATGGTTGGCTCCAAGAATGAAAGGTCTATTTAATGATTATTTACCACCATTTTGGCAAGATAATATTCATATTCAATCAACATGGGATAAGATAGAAGATATTCCTGACGAAAGATTGTGGGAGGCTCACTTATCTAGAAAAGAAAGACTTATAAAATTAATTAAGGAAAATATTACAACTAGATATATAAATAATGGGTTTGGATATGACAAAATAGCAGAAGTAATTAATCAATTAAATCCTAGAGCTTTGACAATAGGTTTTGCTAGAAGATTTGCTACTTATAAAAGGGCAACACTTATATTTAAAGATTTAGCTAGACTTACGCAAATACTAAATGATCCAAATAGACCTGTACAAATTGTATTTGCTGGTAAAGCACATCCGGCAGACAAAGAAGGACAAGATTTAATAAAGTATATTGATGAAATTTCACTTATGCCTCAATTTAAAGGAAAAATATTCTTATTAGAAAACTATAATATAGCAATAGCTAGATATTTGGTTAGTGGTGTAGATGTTTGGCTTAATAATCCTAGACGTCCAATGGAAGCATCAGGTACAAGTGGAGAAAAAGCTTCTGTAAATGGAGTAATTAATTTTAGTGTATTAGACGGTTGGTGGGCAGAAGGATATGATGGAAGAAATGGCTGGTCAATTGGTACTGATACTGAATATATGTCTTATGAAGAACAAGATAAAGCAGATAGTAACAGCATATATCATACTTTAGAAAATAAAATTATTCCAGTATATTATAATCAAGATCAAAATGGTATGCCAAGAGCTTGGGTAAAACTAATGAAAAGTTCAATTAAGAGTACTGCTGGACAATATAGTACAGCAAGAATGTTAGTAGATTACACAGAAAAATTATATTTGCCTTTATGTAATAATTATAAAAAATATTTTACTGATTTAGATAAAGTATTTGAATTTGCTAAATGGAAAAAGAATATCAGAAATCAATGGAAAGATATAAAGATTACACAAAGTGGAAATATAGATAATGAAAAATTCGTTGCTGGAGAAAAAATAGGAGTAAAATGTAATGTATTTGTACCAGATGATTTAAAAGATACAACTAAAGTAGAATTGTATTTTGGTCAAATATTAGAAAGTGGAACTATAAAAAAAGTTTCTGTATATGAAATGCAGAAAGGTTCAAACTTAGAAAATGGTGAAGTTGAATATAATTATGAATTAAACTTAACT
Organism: uncultured Clostridia bacterium; assembly: GCA_947631185.1. GTDB lineage: Bacteria > Bacillota > Clostridia > TANB77 > CAG-508 > Scatovivens. The sequence continues at coordinate 97,792 of CANRKJ010000002.1, forward strand.
ACTGGTGGAAATTATGGTTATACATTTAGAGTAGTTCCTAAAAATGTGATGTTATTAGAACAAGAAAATCTAGATTTAGTTAAGTGGTTAGAAAAATAATAATATAAACTAGTCCAAAATTAAATTTTTGATTTTGGACTTTTATGTATAAGGATGTAATAATGAACGATTTTGAAAATGTATATGATGAAATAAGAAACAAATATGAAGATAAGTATAAATGTCCAAAGGATTTAATTAAACCTAAATTGTTAGTGTATATATTTTTTTCATGGGCTGTAATAAGTACAATTCAAATAATAATCTCTAGAATATCTGATGAAGAAAACTATATTTATAATTTTTTTAAATATCTATCAATAATTTTAATTATGATTTTAGTATTTGCAGTTATTTATAAAATGAATAAGAATATGGATTATTGGAAAAAAGCATTTGATTTTAAAAGTGTAGTTGGAAAAGAATTATGGAAAAAAGTAAATTCCAACATTATATATAATCCTGATAGAGAAGAAATAAACAGAGAAGTTGTAAAATCAGAATTAGAAAATATTTATGCAAATTCAGATATTGTAGATATAGAAGATGAGCTATTTTATGAGGATATATCTATGTATACAATAAGATTTAATGATGAAAATAAAAAAAGAATAACTGGAACTTTTGTTATATTAAATAATTGTAAAAAAGATGTACAAAATATCGAAGAATTTTTGGAAAAATTAAATTTAGATATAAATAATTTAATAATAAATGTTAAAAAAATAGAAAGCAAAGTATATATATTTATAGACTTTAAAGAAATATTTTTATTTAATGGAGAGAATTTTTTGGATAAAAATGTATTATTTGGAAATTATGATAGATTTAATCAATTAGTTAAAATAAAAGATAGTCTTACAGAAGAAAATATATAATAATATTTTTATATTATACTGATAACTATTTTTACAGTAGTATAAAAATGTTTTAATTTATCTTTTATTAAGCTTTTTATATTTATTCATTATTGACAAATGATAAATATTATTGTATTATATTAACATATTAAAAAGCAATGAGAAGGACAATATAAATAATAATAAAACTTTTAGAGAGCTAAGCATTTTGGTGAAAGCTTAGTAAGAAAATAAATTATTTATTATCACCTTTAAGCTGATATTTAGAATTTTAGTAAAAATATCCGTATTCCTTGCGTTAAAAGGTTTTAAGAGAAAAGATATAAAATATCTTTTAATTTAGGTGGTAACGCGGAGCTATTCGTCCTATAGATGAATAGCTCTTTTTGAATTTTATGAAAGGAATGAATAAAAATGAGTGAAGAAAAAGTTGATTATGGAAAAACTTTAAATCTGCCAAAAACAGATTTTCCAATGAGAGGAAACTTGCCTCAAAATGAACCCAATATTTTAGAGGAAGTATTTGAAAAAGACTTATATGAAAAAATGTTAAAAAAGAATGAAGGAAAAGAGCCATTTGTATTGCATGATGGACCACCATATGCTAATGGTGAAATACATATTGGTCATGCTTTAAATAAAATATTAAAAGATACTATCGTTAGATATAAAAATTTACAAGGAAAATACACTCCATTTGTTCCTGGATATGATACACATGGTATGCCTACTGAAAAGAAAGCAATAGAAAAATTAGGGCTAAATAGAGATGAGATACCTGTTAATGAATTTAGAGATACTTGTAAGAAGTTTACAGTAGAATATAAAGATAAACAAACAGAGGGATTTAAAAGATTAGGTGTTTTAGCTGATTGGAAGAATCCTTATATAACATATCAACCTCAAATGGAAGCTAAACAACTTGGTGTATTTGGAACTATGTATAAAAAAGGTTATATATATAAAGGTTTAAAACCAGTATATTGGTGTACAGACTGTGAAACAGCCTTAGCAGAAGCTGAAATAGAATACAAAGATGTAGATTCTAATACAGCATATGTAAAATTTCCTATAAAAGATTCAAAAGGATTATTTGATGTAGATAAAACATTTTTTGTAATATGGACAACAACTCCATGGACTCTTCCTGGAAATGTTGGAATAACTATTGGACCTGATTTCAAATATTCTTTAGTAAAAATAGGAGAAGAAAAAGTTATAATAGCATCTGAACTTGTAGAAAAAGTTATGGAAGTTGCTGGAATCACAAGTTATGAAAAGCTACAAGAATTTGAAGGAAAAGATTTAGAAGGAGTTATATGTAAACATCCATTTTTAGATAGAGATTCAAGAGTAGTTCTTGGAAGTGATGATACAATTGCTGTTGAACTTGGAACTGGTACTGGTGCTGTTCATACTGCTCCTGGTTATGGTAAAGAAGACTATTTATGTGGATTAAAAAATAATTTAGAAATAGTAGTATGTGTAAATGCTAAAGGAATTCAAGGAGAAGGTGCAGGACCATTTAATGGAATGTTTTATAAAAAATCTGATAAGGCAATAATTGAATGGCTTGAAGAAAATGGATTACTTCTTGCAAAACAACAAATAAATCACTCTTATCCACATTGCTGGAGATGTAAAAAACCAGTTATATTTAGAGCTACATCTCAATGGTTTGCCTCTGTTGATGGATTTAGAAAAGAATCTTTAGAAGCAATAAAATCTGTTAAATGGATACCTGCTTGGGGTGAAGATAGAATAACAAAAATGATAGAAGAAAGAAATGATTGGTGTATATCTCGTCAAAGAACTTGGGGGGTTCCAATTCCAATATTCTATTGCAAAAATTGTGAAAAAGAATATGTAACAGAAGAAAGTTTAGATAAAGTTCAAAAATTAGTTGCTGAAAATGGTACAAATATATGGTATGCTTTACCTGAAAAAGAACTTATGCCAGAAGATGCAAAATGTCCTGAATGTGGTGGAACTGAATTTGTTAAAGAAAAAGATATAATGGATGTATGGTTTGATTCTGGTTCTACTCATGAATCTGTTATTGCTGAACGTGGGCTTCCAGATGTTGATTTATATTTAGAAGGTGCAGATCAATATAGAGGTTGGTTCCAGTCTTCACTTTTAACATCTGTTGCTGTAAAAGGAAAAGCTCCTTATAAACAAGTTTTAACTCATGGATGGACTGTAGATAGTCAAGGTAGACAAATGCATAAATCTTTAGGAAATGGTATAGCTCCTCAAGAAGTTATAAAAGAATATGGAGCAGATATATTAAGACTTTGGGTTTTAGCTTCAGATTATCAATCAGATGTTAGACTTTCAAAAGAAATATTAAAACAAGTAACAGAAGTTTATAGAAAAATGAGAAATACTGCTAGATTCTTACTAGGTAATTTAGATGGATATGATGTGGAAAATCCAGTTGCTTATGAAGATTTATTAGAAATAGATAAATGGGCACTTACAAAATTAAATAAACTTATTTCTACATGTACAAAAGCTTATGAAGAATATGAATTTCATAATGCATATAATGCTTTAAATAATTTCTGTGTAGTAGAAATGAGTCAATTCTATTTAGATATAATAAAAGATAGATTATATACTTTCAAAAAAGATTCTTTAGAAAGAAAATCTGCTCAAACAGTAATGTATAAAATCCTTTCATGTTTAGTTAGAATAATGGCACCTATGGCTTGCTTTACAGCTGAAGAAATATGGAAATATATGCCACATAAAAAGGGTGAGAATACTGAAAGTGTAATGTTAGATTATTATCCTAAAATAAATGCAAATTATCAAAATGAAGCTTTAGAACTTAAATGGGAAAAAATAATAAAAATAAAAGATGAAGTTGCTAAGAAATTAGAAATGGCTAGAAGTCAAAAAGAAATAGGTACTTCTTTAGAAGCTGAAGTAAAACTTTATTCAGAGGGAACAGAATATGAATTTTTAAGAAAAAATATTGATTTATTAAAAGATGTATTTATAGTTTCTAATGTAAAAGTGTATGAAAATAGAAGAAACGAAGATGAGGAAGTGCCTATAGGAATAGAAATAGCAAAACCAGAAGGAGAAAAGTGTGAAAGATGTTGGTGCTATTCTACAACAGTGGGGTTAAATAAATTACATCCTACAATATGTAAAAAATGTAGTGATAATTTAGAATAATTTTTTAATGTTAACCAAATATTTATATACTATGGAGTTTGGAGAGCTTTCTTAATATATAAAAAACACCGTGTATCTAATTAGGTGACACGGTGTTTTTTGTTTAAAACATTATTGACCAGAATTTGTTAAAAAAGTCGGTCAGTGCGTCGACTATCTGGTACCAGTCGGCAAATTTCGCTCTAAACGCAGGTTGCCAGTAACCAGCCAGCTCCCACAGAGCTACTGAACCAAAGAACTTTCCAATTAATCTACAAAATTTCCATATAAAATTAGTTATACGAGTTTTGTATTTCCGATTGAAAGGTTTCTTCTCAGTAGAAGGTTCTTGTAAAGGTTTTATTAATGACATAAAAACTCCCTTCGGTTATATTGGACTCAGAAGTCCAAAAATGTCCATAAGTGCTTACATAATAATTATATCATAATTTTACTAAATTATCAAACTATCATTATTTAATAAGCTTGACAAAAAAATAATAGTTTTATACACTATCACTATAATTTTAATAAAAAGGATGATAAAAATGAGATTATTAATTCAAAGAGTGAAAAGAGCTAGTGTTAAGATAGATGAAAATGTTGTAGGCAGTATCGATAATGGTTTTTTAGTTTTAATAGGAATAACACATACTGATACAAAAGAAACAGCTGATTATTTAGCAAAAAAATTATGTAATTTAAGGATATTTGAAGATGAAAATGGAAAAATGAATTTAAATATAAAATCTGTTAAAGGTAAATTATTAATAGTATCACAATTTACTTTATATGCGAATTGCAAAGATGGAAATAGACCATCTTTTACAGATTCTGCAAAGCCTAATATAGCAAATCCTTTATATGAATATTTTTGCAATAAATGTGAACAGGAGGGGGTTGAAATTCAAAAAGGTATATTTGGTGCAAATATGGAAGTTAGTTTAATAAATGATGGACCTGTTACAATAATGCTTGAGCATTAAAATTATATATAATATTTTATTTATGAAAATTGCATAAAGAGCTTATAGTATGAATAATTAATAATAATCTTTTTATATAATAAGAGGTGTTTATGAAAATTAAAAAGATAGAAACTAATTACAAAATTAAAAAATTACTTAAAGTATCAGAAAAAGAACGGATTTATAAAGAATTTTGATAAGCAGGAGAACAGAGTTATTATATTATATCCTGAACTTAAATATCAGGAGATTGAAGGGTTTGGTGGAGCATTTACAGAGAGTTCTGGATATGTTTTTTCAAAATTTTCAGATAATATAAAAGAAAAATTTATAAAAGATTATTTTTCAAAAGATGGAATTTCATATAATTTATGTAGAACACATATAAATAGTTGTGATTTTTCTTTATCAACATATTCATATTCAGAGAAGGAATCACTGGATGATTTTAGTTTAAAAAATGATGAAAAATATATTATTCCAATAATAAAATTTGCTCAAAAAGAAAATAACAAAATAGATTTTTTAGCATCACCATGGAGTCCACCAAAATTTATGAAAACAAATAATAATATGAATCACGGTGGAAAATTAAAACCTGAATACAAAGAAATTTGGGCTAAATATATTGTAAAATATATAAAAGAATATGAAAAAAGAGGTATTAAAATAAATTATATTACAATACAAAATGAGCCAAATGCAAAACAAATTTGGGAATCTTGTTTATATAATGCACAAGAAGAAGCTGATATAGCTTTAAATTATGTTATACCTAATTTAAGAATAAATAATTTAGATACTAAAGTTTTAATTTGGGATCATAATAAAGAAAGATTATATTTAAGAGCAGAAGAAATATTTAATAAAGATAAATATAATTTAATTTCAGGAATTGGATATCATTATTACACAGGAGATCATTTTGAAAATATAAGTTTAGTTAGACAAAAATATAAAGATAAAATTATAATACATACAGAAGGATGTACAGGATTTTCTATAAATAGAAAACGTAGGCAAATTCCAAATGCAGAGATATATGCTCATGATATAATCGGTGATTTAAATGCAGGAGCTAATGGATATATAGATTGGAATATATTACTGGATTTTAAAGGTGGTCCAAATCATGTATATAATTATTGTAATGCTCCAATTATGGCAAACTTTTTTGGTAATAATTATAAAAAAAATGCATCATATTATTATATAGGACATTTTAGTAAGTTTATAGAAAAAGGAGCTAAAAGAATAGGCTATAGCAATTTTACAAATAAAATTGAAGTAACTGCATTTGAGAATCCAAATGGAAAAATCGTATTAGTAATTTTAAACAGTTCAGAAAATAGTGAAAATTTCACAATAGTATTAAATGAAAAAGTTTATTCAGATAAGATAGAAAAACATTCAATTTTAACATATATAATTTAAAATTGAATATAATATAAAATATAAAAGGTAGGATTTTATAAAATAAAAAAAATTTAAAAAAACTATTGCAATATAAAAACTTAAATGCTATAATACAATTGTTGGTGATGATAACGAAGAGGAAATACCTGTTCCCATGCCGAACACAGAAGTCAAGCTCTTTAGTGCCGAAGATACTTGTAGGTTACCCTGCTGGAAAAATAGGAAGTTGCCAATTTTATATATTCCTCGTTAGCTCAGTTGGTAGAGCGCTCGGCTGTTAACCGATAGGTCGCTGGTTCGAGCCCAGCACGAGGAGCCAAAGCTAGCAAATAAGCTAGCTTTTTTTTATGTAGAGAAGGTTAACAGCCGGGCGCAGCGAGGCCGTTAACTGCTGAGAGACCGACCGCTGCCAGAGGCAGAAAAAGGGAGGAATCGAAGGCGCAAAAACTATTGTTTTAGGTTAGCAAAGCTAAGCTAAAATAATAAGTTTTAAGCTGAATAGGTCGCTGGTTCGAGCCCAGCACGAGGAGCCAAAGCTAGCAAATAAGCTAGCTTTTTTTTATGTAGAGAAGGTTAACAGCCGGGCGCAGCGAGGCCGTTAACTGCTGAGAGACCGACCGCTGCCAGAGGCAGAAAAAGGGAGGAATCGAAGGCGCAAAAACTATTGTTTTAGGTTAGCAAAGCTAAGCTAAAATAATAAGTTTTAAGCTGAATAGGTCGCTGGTTCGAGCCCAGCACGAGGAGCCAAAGCTAGCAAATAAGCTAGCTTTTTTTTATGTAGAGAAGGTTAACAGCCGGGCGGAGCGAGGCCGTTAACTGCTGAGAGGCCGACCGCTGCCAGAGGCAGAAAAAGGGAGGAATCGAAGGTGCAAAAACTATTGTTTTAGGTTAGCGAAGCTAAGCTAAAATAATAAGTTTTAAGCTGAAAAGGTCGCTGGTTCGAGCCCAGCACGAGGAGCCAAAGCTAGCAAATAAGCTAGCTTTTTTTTATGTAGAGAAGGTTAACAGCCGGGCGGAGCGAGGCCGTTAACTGCTGAGAGGCCGACCGCTGCCAGAGGCAGAAAAAGGAACTTCTTCGAAGAAACGTACGATTGATAATCGCTCCTAAAAGGCATATTAATTATGAGATTGAATTTATTATCAAATTATGGTATAAGTAATAGAAATAAATTATATATGAGAAGATATGTATGGAAAGATTAAATATATTTGGAGCAGGTAATGAATGACATCAGATTGCTATAATACTTGTTTTGTAGGAGAAATAATAAATGATTGAAATTGTTGAATATAGAGATGAATATGCAAAAGAATTATCAAAAATAATATTAAGTAATATGTATAAAATAAATATTAAAGAACATGGAAAAGATGTAATAGATAAAATATCAAAACATTTTACAGTAGATGAAATTAAAAAAAACTTTCCTAAAAGATTCAAGTGTTTAGTTGCATTAAAAGATAATGAAGTAGTTGGTACTGCAAGTATTGATAAATATAAAGGTGATGAAACGGATAAAAAATATATTATATTAACTGTGTTTGTAAAAATGAAAAACCATCATGAAGGAATAGGGAAAAAATTAATAGAGGAAATTGAACATATTGCGAATAATATTGGATGTAAGGAAATAATGATACTGGCTTCTGTTTATGCTTGTGAATTTTATCGTAAATTTGGATTTGATTATTTAGATGGTAAGAAGATACAAAATGAAGATAAAGAATATGTTTTAGTAAAGAAATATTAATTTATAATATAAAAATATATCTGAAAAAATGTAGGGGCGTTCATTGGACGCCAGCAAAAGATACATTCGTATTTATAAGGAATATATGTAGTGGCGCTCATCGGTGCTTGCAAAGCCACATTCATGTTTATAAGGAATATATGTAGGGGCGTTCATTGGGCGCTCGCAAAGCCACAATCATGTTTATAAGTAATATGTAGGGGCGTTCATTGGAGAGGCTGTTGAAAAAATAAATTTATGTTAATGATATAAAAAAAACACTCAAAATGCTGGTAAAAAAATAAACAAT
>CANRKJ010000003.1 GCA_947631185.1 uncultured Clostridia bacterium
AATACATATATCGATTTTTTATTTTCAATACAAATTTGTAGGGGCGTTCATCGGACGCCCGCAAAAGAAAATATATAAATATCAAATAATAAAATACATATATCAATTTTTTATTTTCAATACAAATTTGTAGGAGCGTTCATCATACTATCTAAATATTAACAAATACACAAACTAACATCTTGATAATTGGAAAAATTTATGATAAAATCATATTCGTGGCAAATTATGCTTATAAAAACATTATAAAATATTTAAATTAGGAGGTCTAAAATAATGAAAAATTATTTAGAAATTGAAAGTGTTAAAGCTTTAGAAGTTTTAGATTCTAGAGGAAACCCTACTGTACAAGTTGAAGTTGTTACAATAGATGGATATAGTGGTGTAGCTATGGTTCCATCAGGAGCTTCTACAGGAAGTTTTGAAGCAGTAGAATTAAGAGATGGAGATAATTCAAGATATATGGGTAAAGGTGTATTAAAAGCTGTTGATAATGTAAATACTTTAGTTGCACCTGCTTTAGAAGGAATGAACGTTTATGATCAAGCAAAAATTGATAAAACACTTATCGAACTTGATGGAACAGAAAACAAAGGAAAATTAGGAGCAAATGCTACTTTAGGTGTATCTTTAGCAGTTGCTAAAGCTGCAGCAAACTCTTTAGGTTTAGAATTATATAATTACATTGGTGGTCCAAATGCTAAAACATTACCAGTTCCAATGATGAATATATTAAATGGTGGAAAACATGCTGATAATACTGTTAGCACTCAAGAATTCATGATTATGCCAGTTGGTGCAAAATCATTTACTGAATGTTTAAGAATGTGTACTGAAATTTATCATACATTAAAGAAAGTTTTAAAAGAAAAAGGATTAGCTTCAGGTGTTGGAGATGAAGGTGGATTTGCACCTAATCTTGCAAGTGATGAAGAAGCTTTAAAATTAATAGTTGAAGCTATTGAAAAAGCTGGATACAAACCAGGTGAAGAAGTTAAACTAGCACTTGATGTTGCATCTACAGAAATGTATGATGAAGCTAAGAAAATAGGAAAAGAAGGATGTTACTATTTCTGGAAAACTCAAGAATTAAAAACAGCTGATGAGATGATTGATTTCTTAGCTGAATTAGTAGAAAAATATCCTATTATTTCAATCGAAGATGGTCTTGCTGAAGAAGATTGGGAAAATTGGAAAAAACTTACAGATAGACTTGGAGATAAAATACAATTAGTTGGTGATGATTTATTTGTTACTAACATGAAAAGATTACAAAAAGGTTTAGATAACAAAACTGCAAATTCAATACTTATAAAATTAAACCAAATTGGAACATTAACAGAAACATTAGATGCAATCGAACTTGCTAAAAAGAATGGATATACAGCTGTTGTATCACATAGAAGTGGTGAAACAGAAGATACTACTTTAGCAGATGTAGCAGTTGCTACTAATGCAGGTCAAATTAAAACTGGTGCTCCATGTAGAACAGACAGAGTAGCAAAATATAATAGATTATTAAACATTGAAAATCAATTAGAAGATATTGCTATTTATCCAGGTTTAAAAGGATTAAATAGATAATTATTTTAGAATTAATCAAATAAAAAAACACAGGTAATTACTTACTTGTGTTTTTTTCATGTTAATAAATTATTTTCTTAATAGATTCTATATCATAATTAGCTGTATCTCTAGATAAATTAATATTATAGTATGGATCTGGCTTTTCTAATAACAACTTCCATTTTGTTTTAAAATTATTACATTCTCTTTCAAATCTTTCACTTTTAGATTTTGACACCTCATATCCTCTTGTTTTTGATTCATAATGCATCAATTCTATATATGGATTATAAATATTTAAATATCCCTTTTCTCTTAGTTTTAAGCAAAAGTCTACATCATTAAATGCTACTGCAAATAATTCTTCTTCCATATATCCTACTTCTTCATATAATTCTCTTCTACAAAACAAGCAAGCTCCTGTAACAGCACTTATGTTTTGTATTAATGCATCTTTTCCATAATATCCTCTAAATCCATATGGAAGTAATGGAAATAAATTTGCAGCTAGTCCACCTATTCCATATGCTATACCTGCATGTTGTATTGATTTATCTTCAAAATAAAGTCTTGCCCCAACTGCACCGATTTCTTTTCTTTGACCATATCCTATAAATTTTTCTAACCAATCTTTTGTAATAAGTTTTGTATCATTATTAAGCTGTAATACAAAGTCTCCATCACAATTTTTAACTCCATAATTTATTATTTTAGAATAATTAAAACCTTTTTCAGGATAATATATAACTTTTACTTTTTCATTTTTTTCTATTTGGTTATAATAATTAAAAGTTTCCTTATTTTCACTATTATTTTCTATAATTATAATTTCATAATTTTTATAAGTAGTTAATTTTAATACAGATTCTACACAAACTTTTAAAAATTTCAATCCATCTTTATTTGGAATTAAAATTGAAACTTTAGGATTACCTAAAACTTCAAATTGAACATTATATATTCCTGGAACATCTCCACCATTTTCAACTAAAGCTTTCCTTCCAAGTCTAACTTGATGATCAAATGCAGCTTTTTTTCCTGATTCATAAGCATAAGGTTTTGCATCTGAAACCTTTGCTGTAGATTCATTATGAATTCTCCAATGATATAAAACCTTTGGAATATGAACTATATTATTTGTTATTTCTGAAGCTCTTAAAACTAAATCAAAATCTTGTGCTCCATTATACTCACTTCTAAATCCGTCAAGCTTGTCCATTAAAGACTTTTTTAATACAACAAAATGTGTAATGTAGTTATGACAAGCTAGTGTATCAGGAGAAAAATCTGGTTTAAAATGTGGATCACATCTGTTTTCAATGCTTTCTTCTATTTTGTCCTCATCTGTGTATATAAATTCAACATCTGGATTTTCATTTATTGTTTTTACTATTTCATATAGAGCAAAAACAGGTATAACATCATCATGATCAAGTAAACCTACATAATCCCCTGTTACTAATTTTAAAGCTTCATTCGTATTTCCAGATATTCCATCATTTTTCCCTAAAAATTTATATTTGATTCTTGAATCATTTTCAAAATATTTTTTAAGTTCTATATTTTCTTCAGGACTTCCATCTGCTAAACATAATTCCCAATTAGAATATGTTTGATTTTTCATACATTCGATTAAATCCTTAAAAAATATTTCTTTTGTATTATACATCGGAACTATAATACTTATTTTAGGAGTATAATTAAATGTATAATTTTTTTGTTGTTCTAATTCTTCTTTATTTGGTTCATTATTATTAATCCAAGCCATATATTCTGCTTTTATATCTCTAGTTCTATAATCTTTATTTAATATTTTCAAACATAATTTATATATACATTTTTTTATTGTAGCGAAAAATCCGTATTTTTTAAAATAAGATTTTACTTGATTATAAATATTTTTTAATTTATTCATCTACTTCTCCTGCTATTTCTTTAAATTTTTTCCATCTTCTATTTGTTTATACCTTAATAAATTTAGTTGATAGTTTTCTTTATTTATTTTAACAACAGTATCTAATATTAGAGCACATTGTTCAATAATAATTGCTAAAATCATACATGCACTAGCTAAAACTGCTGAAGGAATTTTTCCAATAAATTTTGTTTTAAAATATTCTATAATAACTGGAATTCCAAAAATAAGTGAGATAGTCGCCATTATAACAGCAAAAATTGTATAGAAAAATAATGGTCTATAATCCTTAAGCATTTTTATTATAGTTGATAATACTTTTATTCCATCACTAACAGTATTCAACTTTGATAAACTTCCTTCAGGTCTATCTCTATAATCAATTGGAATTTCTATAATTGAAAATCTTTTATCTAAAGCATATAATGACATTTCAGTTTCTATTTCAAATTTAGGTGCCATTACAGGCATATTTTTAACAAATTTTTTATTAAAAGCTCTATATCCAGTCATTATATCTTTTAAATTTGTTTTAAATAAAAAATTTATAGATTTTTTAACTATATTATTTCCAAATTCATGAAAAGGTCTCTTATTTTCTTTTTTATATGTACCATTTGACAATCTATCTCCAATACACATATCAGCTCGTCCTTCTCTAACTGGCTCAATCAACTTATGTACAAACTCTGCTGGATATGTATCATCTCCGTCCACCATAACATATATATCTGCATCAATATCATAAAACATGCTTCTTACAACATTTCCTTTTCCTTGTTTATATTCATGTTTTACAATTGCACCAGAATTTTTAGCAATTTCAAATGTTTTATCATTTGAATTGTTATCATATACATATATATCAGCATCAGGTAATTCTCTTCTAAAATCTTTTATAACTTTTTCTATAGTAATTTCTTCGTTATAACATGGTATTAAAACTGCGATTTTTTCCATTATATATTCCTTTCACTATTTTTATTTTTATAAATTATTTTAATTATATAAAACAATGCTCAAAAAGTCAATTATTGAAGATTATAGGCTATTTATCAAAATTTATCATTTTATCTATAATATATAAGGGTCTCCCTCTACTTTCATCATATATTCTAGCAATATATTCTGACATAATCCAAAATGATATTAGTTGTACTCCAGAAAAAAAAGTGGTTGCTATCATAATTGAAGCCCATCCTGCTGTTAAATGATTCCATTTGAATATAAATGATAATAATGTATATAGGATTACTAGACCAGATAAAAATAAAGCAATTATTCCTAATAATCCTACAATTTTTAATGGTTTTGTAGAAAAACTTACAATTCCATCTAAAGCTAGTTTTACCATTTTACTTAATGAGTATTTAGTTTTACCTGAAAAACGTTTTTGCCTTTCATATTCAAAAGAATATTGTTTATATCCTACCCAGCTAAAAAGTCCTCTAAGAAACTTATTATGTTCTGGTAAACTATTTATTGTTTCTACCACTTTTCTATCTACTAACCTAAAATCACCTGTATCATCAGGAATTTCTACATCTGATAAAGCATTTAATGTTTTATAAAATAACTTGGCAGTAAATAATTTAAATACAGATTCTCCATCTCTTGATTTTCTTTTTCCATATATTACTTCATTTCCTTCTTCCCACAATTTTATCATGTCTGGAATTAACTCTGGTGGATCTTGTAAATCTGCATCCATAATAAAAATAGCATCACCTGAAACATTCTTTAATCCTGCTGTAACTGCTGATTGATGTCCAAAATTTCTAGAAAAAGAAATAATTTTAACATTTTTATCTTTACTAGCTATATTTTTTAATAATTCAAATGTTTTATCTTTACTTCCATCATTTATAAATATTATTTCATAGTCATAATTAACCATTTTTTTTAAATTCTTAACTAATCTATTGTAACATTCTTCTACTACCTTTTCCTCATTAAACATTGGAATTATTACTGAAATTTTACTCATATTACCCTCTTTTCTTTAAAACATTAGTTATTTTCCTAAATGGCTTAGTAATTTTCCATGACATAGAATTTGTTATTTTTTCTATATATTCATTTTTATTTTTTAAATCTAAAATTAAGTTTTTATTTTGTTCTTCTAATCTACTGTTATTAACTATAAGTGCTCTTACATTTTCAATATTTCTTAAATAAAAATCATTAATTTTATTATTTATTATTTTTTTAGAAATAATAGATTCTAATTTGTTAAACAACTCTTTATATTTAAGTAAATTTAATTTTTCTAAAATTTCATCTATATTAACTAATTTTTTTAATTCATCAAATAATATAATCCCTCTATATAAAATAAATTCTATAGGTATATCTTCCATTATCCATTCTTGGTCATATACATATAATTCATTATCTATATAGAATGTATTTTGAAAATTTAAATCCCATATTCCTTCCTTGGTATAATGTAGTTCTTTAATTAAATCATCATCACAATCTATATTCAATTTGTTAAATATATTTTCTGTGTAGTCTTCTATTTTTAGTTTATATAAAACATCTTTTTTAAATCTATTTATTAAATCTATAACAAAATCAATCCCAAATTCTTTATATTTTTCAATAATAACATCATCAAAACTTTTTATTTTTTCTTTAAACTCACTAACTACAATATTTCCGTTATATGAATCTAATGTTTTAATTTTATTGCTAACTAAAATATCAATGTTCTTCTTCATTTGTTCTATATGAGATATTGCATCTGAATTTTCAGCCATCTTATACACTTTATTACCATCTATTATTGTTTTTAATTTATATTCTTTATTTCTTATATTCCAAAATGAAACATATTTTATTGAATTATCTATCGAATTTCCTAATTCAACAAAATATGAATTAGCAAAAAAAGGAAATAATTTTGGGTTTTCTTTTATTATTTCTGAAAAGCCAGCATTTTCATGAAAATTTATTACTTCACTATCATAAAAAACACTTAAATTTCTATGTAAATTATTTTCTTTAGGTAAAAAATTATCTGTAAAAAAAACATTTGGAAATCTATAATCAGGTAGTGTATAATAAAATTTATAATTTTTAAAATTTGAGTTTTTAAACATTTCTTCTAATGTACTTTTTGAAAATAATTGTGGCTTATTTAATGGTTTGCTTGAATTAACCGATTCTGTTTTTAAACAATAGTCATCTTTATTAAATACAGACCAATTTCTCATACCAAATTTATTATCAACAGCAATAAGAAGTTTTCCATCTTTCTTTAATAAATTACTCACATAATTTAATAATTGTTCATATGAATTACTTCCTTCAAAAATTAAAGGAGCATACTCAAAACAACCAACTAATGTTATATAATCAAATTTTTCATTAAATTTTATATCTTTTAAGTTACCTATAATTACTTCAAGATTATTTTTATTTTTATGTCTAGCTGAAATAGCATCACCTTTATATTTAGAAAATTCTACTGATACAACTCTATCAAATTCATCACAAAGTTTGCCTGTTATTTCTCCAAAATTTGCACCAATTTCTAAAATATTTTCTCTATTTTGAAAAGGATACCATGATATAATATTTTTTCTAATATCAGAAAAAATTAGAAAATTTTCTAAATTTAAATTATCTTCTATTACTTTATCATAATCATCCTCTTCACATTTATTGATTAAGTCTATAATATTATTATTTTCTTTTAATTCATTAAATATTATATCTTCTTTATAAAAATCTAAATTTAGTTTCATATAAACTTTTCCTCTCTTTGGCTACTATTCTGATTTATGAATATCTACTTTTGAGTCTAATCTAAATATTCCAACTGAACTTTTGGTAGCTATAACCTCTATTAGTAATGCATCATATTTTCTATTTAAAACGGTTAAATTTCCTTTTAAATCATATCTTGTACAACTAAATGATACAGCATATTTTCCAGGAGCCAAAGGCAATTTTTGTTTAAATTCACAAATAACAATATCACCTTTTTTAAATTCTCCTGTTTCAATTTTTTCAAACTCTGTATTGGTTCCTACTATATCATTACCATGAAAATCCTTTATAGTCATTGTAAATATTGGATTTTTAACATCTTCGTTAAACTTTACTTTTGATTTTAAAATAACCTCATCTATATTGTCAAAAACATTTATAGGATTTCCTTCTATATCAAATAATCCATAATCTATAACTTCTGCTCTCATATCCCCATAATCTGTTATATTAGGGTTTTGCACAAAATATTTTTTCCATTCATCTGAATCTTTAATAATATACCCAGAATCTAATTTTTCTATTGGTTCTTTATAATTTATTTTTTCATTATTTATTTTTTTATTATCACTATTTTCTTCAGGGTCTATTCCTACAATTATTTTTTTATACATTTCAACCCCTTCTTTAACAGAACCATCAAAAATTTTTTTACCTTTATTAATAATAATAGATCTTGTACAATTTTTTAAAACATCAGCTACACTATGTGTAACAAATAATATAGTTTTTCCAGAGTTTTTAAACTGCTCAAATTTCTTAAAACATTTTAATTGAAAAGCCATATCCCCAACAGACAAAGCTTCATCAACAATTAAAACATCTGGATTAACATTTATTGCACATGCAAAAGCTAGCCTAGCAAACATTCCTGATGAATAGGTTTTAACAGGTTGATAAAGATGTTCTCCAATATCTGCAAAATCAATTATTTCCTGCTTTTTATCTTCTATTTCTTGCATTGTAAGTCCCATAACAGTTCCATGCTGATATATATTTTCTATACCTGTAAGATCACCATTAAATGCAGCACCTAATTCTAAAAGAGAACTTATTTTACCATTTACTTTTATTTCACCTTTAGAAGGTGTTACAACACCTGTAATCATTTTAAGTAATGTAGATTTTCCTGCACCATTTTTTCCTAAAATTCCTAAAACCTCTCCTTTTCTAACTTCTAAATTTAAATCATCAATAGCTTTAAAATTTGAATGTTTTTCAATTTTAGGAATAATTGCTTCTAATAACCTATCTGTTTTTTTATTAAACATTTTATACTCTTTTACTAAATTGGTTATTTTTATAACAGGCTCTTCATTTTCCATTTAACAAATAAATCCTTTCTATTTAATATTATTATCTAAAAAATTTAAATAATAATTTTCCCAATAATCTAAAATTTAATATTATTAAATTCTCCATTTTATAAACAAAATTCTCATATTTATATAACTTAAAAAATAAAATTAAATCTTTTATATTAACTTTTTTATTTTCACTTAACTTTTTATAATATTTTAATGCAATATCACTTAATTTATTAATTTCTTCAGGAAATTTATCTTTATTTTCTAAAAATATCTTAAAATGCTCTAATTTTACTTCTATAAATAATCCTCTAATTTCATCAATTGAATTCATTGATTTAGAAACAGTTTTTGACCCAATACTATTTGATGAATGTTGACGATATTTTATAGTGGGTTGTTCCTCGAAAACAATTTTACCTTTCATTGCTACAATTAATGCAAGCCAATAATCGTGTAATATGTATTTACTATTTTTAGGAATCGGCAATATTTTGTTAATCCAAGACGATTTGCAAAAAATTGTACAACCTGTTACGAAATTATTTAAATATAATGCCTCAAAATTATTATATTTTTTAACTTTTTTTTCTAGGCCTTTTTGTTTCCAATATGATTTATAAACTGTTTTTAAATTATCATCAACTATCTCTAAATCAGTATATACCAAATCTGCATTTTCTTCTTTTAATTTCTTAAGTGATAATTCTATTTTATTTTCATTCCATACATCATCTTGATCTGAAAACATGAAATATTCATTTTTTACATTTTTCATTAAAAATTCAAAATTATTTACCACTCCTAAATTTTCATCATGAAAATAAAATTCTATTCTATCATCATTTTTTGAATATTCTTCTATAATTTTTTTAGTATTATCTGTAGAACAATCATCAGAAATTAAAAGCCTAAAATTAGTGTATGTTTGATTCAAAATACTTTCTATTTGTTCTTTTAAATATTTTTCTCCATTATATGTGGCAAGTAATATATCTATTTTTTCCATAACAATTCCTTTTATAAAACATCTGCAAAATCTTTTTTATTTTTTTCAAAAACATAATTTCCCCATAAAAACATTATTGTAGTCACCACCCAAAATATTATTGTATATAAACCATTATATTGTGTAATTATAGTTGAATTAATAAAGACTTGTCTAAAACCTTCAACTAAATACGTAAATGGAAATGCTTTAAAAATAATACATAACTTTCCTTCTATCATACTTAAATTCCAGACAATTGGTGTAAACCACATAAAAAGTTGCATTAATATATTTAGTAATTGTGAAAAGTCAGGAACTAGAGTGGCTAAAGCAGATGTAAATCTTGTAAAAGATATTATAAAACAATATGCCGAAAAGATAATGTAAATTAGTACAAGTACATTTGGTAAATATCCATAACATATTGAAACCACTGTTGCAAGTAAAAACAAAAACAAACCTATAAAACTTGATGAAACCAATGTTATAAGTGGAATTACATCAATTGGAAAAACTACTTTTTTTACTAAATAACTATATGATCTAATCGAATTACTAGAATTTAAAATAGAATCACTACAGAACATCCACATAGCCATACCAGGTAAAAACCAAACTGCATATGGATAATCTCCTGAACTTCCAACTTTTAAAATATATTGAAATACAATTACATATGTCATCATAAATACAAATGGTTGCATAAATCCCCATATTGCTCCAAGACTTGTGTTTGCAAAACGATTTTTAAAATCATTTTTTCCTAATTGTAAAAATAATTTTCTATTTTTGAATACAGTTTTAAAAAAATTCATTAAATATTCCTTTCATTTATCTAATAAACTATTATGATAAATTGGTCTAAAGTAAAACTTTAGACCAATTTATTATTTCATTAAATATTCAGGATGTTTTAAATACCAATCTATTGTTAAAACAATTCCATCCTCGAATTTTGTCTTTGGAAGCCATCCCAAATCATTATGTATTTTTGTAGGATCTATAGCATATCTATAGTCATGTCCTTTTCTATCTTCAACAAAAGATATTAATGATTCTGGTTTATCTAATCTCTTTAATATTAGTTTTACTATTTCTATATTTCTCTTTTCGTTATGTCCACCTATATTATATCTTTCACCTTTAACTCCATTATGTAAAACACTGTCTATAGCTTCACAATGATCTTCAACATATAACCAATCTCTAATATTCAATCCTTGACCATAAACTGGAAGTGGTTTATCTTGAAGAGCTAATGAAATCATATGTGGAATAAGTTTTTCATGATGTTGATAAGCTCCATAATTATTTGAACAGTTTGTTACACATACATTCATTTTAAATGTTTCACTATAAGCTAATGCAATTAAATCTGAAGATGCTTTAGAAGCTGAATATGGACTATTTGGCTTAATTGGTGATTTTTCAGTAAAATATCCTTCTTCTCCTAAAGTTCCATATACTTCATCTGTAGATACATGAACAAATCTATTTTTAGAACCTTCTCCCCAAAATTGTTTTGCTGCTTCTAATAATGTATGTGTTCCAAGTACATTAGTTTGAGTAAATATAAATGGTGTTTTTATACTATTATCAACATGTGATTCAGCTGCAAAATGCACTATTGCATCTATATCAAATTTTTTATATGTATCTAAAACTTTATCAAAATCACAAATATCTCCTTGTACAAATGTAATTTTATCTTTTATATTATCTAAATTATGTATATTTCCAGCATATGTTAACTTATCATAAATAACGAAATTATATTTTCCTTCATACTTTTTTACCATAAGTTCTGCAAAATTTGCACCAATAAATCCAGCTGCACCTGTTATAAAAATATTTTTCATAATTAATACCTCTTTTCTAATTATATCCTATAAATTTTTAAATAAATCCGTATCTTTTAATTCTTTTAATGAAGGCCATTTACTATCTTTTTCTGATGTTATTAAATCTTCTATTCTTAAATTTCCCATTGGCCAAATAATATTTACATCTGGATCATCATACTTTAATCCACCTTCAGCACTATGATTATAAACATCATCACATTTATAAGTAAACTCTGCTTCATCAGATAAAACTAAAAATCCATGTGCAAATCCTCTAGGAATCATGAACATTTTTTTGTTTTCTTCAGAAAGTATAACACCTTCCCATTTTCCATATGTTTCACTATTTGGTCTTAAATCTACTGCGACATCAAAAACCTCTCCTTTAATACATCTAACAAGTTTTGCTTGAGTATTTTCTTTTTGAAAATGTAATCCTCTTAAAACTCCTTTTTTAGATTTAGATTGATTATCTTGAACAAAAGTGTAATCTAACCCTAACTCTTCAAAATCTGATTTGCTATATGTTTCCATGAAATATCCTCTATTATCTCCAAATACTGTAGGCTCTATTATATAAACACCTGGTATTTTAGTTTCAATCTTTTTAAATTTTCCCATGTAAAAATCTTCCTTTCTCCAAAAACTATGTATAGTTATATCAAATTTGTAAAAAAAATTCAACTATTTCACAATAAAATCACAAACTATCCACAAATAAAGAACAACAGCGGACATTTTTATATGTCATACTATATAAATTTATTGTAATGTCCGAATCCATTGTTCGAGCGCGAAAATTTCGTAGAAATTTTCTGTGCAAATGTTGGCAGAAGCCTTTATATACTTGAGAAGTTAGGATTACTTTCCTATTATATAAAAGAAATACAGCAACCTATTGGTTGCTGTATTTTTATTGGTTAGTTGAATAATATTGCATCATTAAATCTTGTAAATATTGTGAATAATCAAATGCTTTATGTGTTTCTGGTAATCCATAATTAACTCCATATGTCTCAACCGTAGCTGATGATATAACTGGAGGATTAGCAAATGCATTTATAGATTCATCTTCTGTAGTTGGTGCAGTAGTAGTATTTGAATCTTCTGAATCTTCTGTTTTTATATCTAAGCCATAAATCTTTTCTATTATATCCATTCCTTCTGATATTCTTCCAAAAGATGCATATAATCCGTTTAAATCTTTAGCATCATCTGTCATAGCTATTGTAAATTGAGAACTTCCTGAATTATAACTTTGTTTTGTAAGAGTAGACATTTGTTTTGTATAATCAGCTCTAACTAAAGAAACAACACCTTTTTCATTTTTTAATGTATTTTGCTTAAATCCATTTGCAACAAATTCTCCATCAATTTCATATTCATAATCTTCATCAGATGTTTCATTTGTAGAAGAATCTGTTGATTCAGCACTTCCATCTGTAACTACATTTTCTACACCTTCAGGAATTCCATCTGTACTTTGATTTGAATTTTCATCAGCACTTTCATCAGAGGCTGGTGTAATAGATTTATCTATATCTGACATAGTAGGATTTTCTGATTCGCCTTTAGAATTTCTTCCAACATAAATTGCCACATCATCGCTTCCATAAAATATTTTTCCATTGTAATATCCATTATTAGCTAATGCTATAATATTCTTTACAGTATTTGGTGCATATTCTGGATATAACTCTATTTTTACAGTTCCATAATCCTTGATATCTAAACTAAGAACTGGATTTTTAACTTCCTCTGACTTTGCAGAATTAGCACTATATATTAACCACCCATTTAATCCTATTAATGCTAAAATTATTATTACTAAAATTAAACTAATCAAAAACTTTTTCATTATAAAAATGTCCACCTTTCTAAACTTTTTATTTTAATCCTAAGCATTTCATTGCATCGATTATATTCTTCGCACCTATTATATCTAATTTGAATTTTTCTTTCAATAGTTTTTTATTACTTTCTGGAATAATACACATTTTATATCCTAATTTTTCTGCTTCTTTAAGTCTTTTTTCTATCATATTAACAGATCTTATTTCTCCTGTTAATCCTACTTCACCAATTATTACTACATCTTCTTTAATACTTATATTTTTTAAACTAGAAGCTGTAGCAATAACTATACCCAAATCTAATGCTGGTTCATTAACTTTTATTCCACCTACTAAATTCAAATATACATCTTGATTTCCAAGCATAAGTCCTGCTTTTTTTTCTAATACTGCAACCAATAAAGTCAATCTATTATAATCTATTCCATTTGCATTTCTTCTAGGAAGTCCAAATACACTTTGAGTAGTTAATGCTTGAAGTTCTAATAATAAAGCTCTTGTTCCTTCTATGCTTGCTACTACAACAGAACCAGATGGATTTCCATCTCGTTCTGAAATCAATAGTTCTGAAGGATTACTAACTTCTACTAAACCACTATTTTCCATTTCAAACATACCTATTTCATTTGTTGAACCAAATCTGTTTTTGACACTTCTTAATACTCTATATGCAAAATACCTTTCTCCTTCTATGTACAAAACTGTATCAACCATATGCTCTAATACTCTTGGACCTGCGATATTACCATCCTTTGTAACATGACCTATAATAATTGTTGTAATTCCTTTTTGTTTACACATTTTCATTACTCTTGCAGTTATTTCTCTTACCTGACTAACACTTCCGAGCTGTAGCCGTTATTTCATCTGAATACATAGTTTGAACTGAATCTATAATAACAAATTTAGGCTCTATATTTTCTATTGATACTTCAACTTTATCTATATTAGTTTCTGATAAAAATAAAATATTATCTTTCTTAACATTAAGCCTATCTGCCCTAATTTTTATTTGTTCAGCTGATTCTTCACCAGATACATATAAAATTTTACCATCAATGTTAATCTTATCGCAAATTTGTAAAATTAAAGTAGATTTTCCAATTCCAGGTTCTCCTCCCAAAAGAGTTAAAGAGCCTTTTACAAAGCCTCCACCTAAAACCCTATCTAATTCTTGAATATCCGTCTTGATTCTTGATGTAGTTTTGTGTTCGACTTTATTTAATTCTATCACTTCACTTTTTTCTTCAGCAATAAAACTTTTTGTGTTTTTTGAAGTTTTTGCAGACACTTTTTCTTCAACAAAAGAATTCCATTCTCCACAAGCTGGGCATTTTCCTAACCATTTACTTGAATCATACCCACACTCATTACAAACAAATTTTGTTGTTAATTTCATTTAAACATCCTCTCTATAAAAGCTTTAATTTTTTAAGTTTTTCCAATACAATTACAAACATAGCATGGCTCCAAGCAAGACCTATAACCCAAGCAGGTTTCCTAGTCTGATTATCAACTTGTTCTCCTAAAAAGCCATATTCTGAACATGAAGTTACAACAAATCCAAAATTCTCAATAGCTTTATCATAATCACCTTTTTCAATATTATATAATGCCATCCAAAGTGTAGCTATTGGCCATGGATTATATCCACCTATATATCCATCATTCTCATATCTAACATAACCACCAGTATATGTTCTTATTGTCATATCTATTCTTTCAATTGTATTTTCAACAATTTTCTCTTTAGGTTTTACCATATTAAAAGGTACAACTGCCCCCAACAAACTAATATCCATTCTTTTATCAATATTATTTCTTACAAAAGACTTCTTATCTTCATCATAAAATGTTTTTAATGCAAAATCTTTAATAATAACAATTTGTTCTTCTAATATTTTTAATTGTTTATTAATAGCTTCCTTTTTTAATCTATTATTAGAATATAACCCAATTACTTCTTTAAATATTTTTATCATTCTATCATATGCACAAAATATACTAGAAACAGAATAAAAACTTAATCCTTCAAATTCTTCCCACAAATCATATCCATATTCTGCACCTTTATATTTATTTTTCAACATATTATCCACATATTTTTCAAGATATTTTATTGCATTTTCACACATTTTTAAAGTATCTTTTAAAAATTTTTTGTCTTTACAAAATAAATAATGATCATACACTCCTATAATAACACTAGCTGTTTCATCTATTTGATACCCCCAACAAGATGCTAATTTTCCATCAGTATAAAATCTTTGTTCCCATCTTCCATTTCTACTTTGTGTATTTTTACAAAATATCTTATAGAACTTTTCAGTTTCATCATCCATTCCCAAAATATCAAAGGCTCTTGTAATAAAAACTGCATCTCTTGGCCAACAAAATCCATATTTTCCGCATTTTGTTTTAAATTCATCTGTTTCTAGACTTGCAGCTATTCCTCCTGTATCATGATTTATAAGCAAAGGATATAATAATAAAGTTCTATTATATATTTTCTTTATTTTTTCATCTATACTTGATTTTTCTATACCTAATTTATCATGATCTTTTACATACTTTTTCCAGTATTTTTTTGTATCTTCCAACATCTTTTTCATGTCTATTTTTCTAAATCTTTCAATTTCAACATCAAGATCATTTAATAAACAAATATTTTCATTATTATTTATATATATATATATTTCTATATTTGCTTCTTTTCTAGGTTTTATAGTTCCTAAATCATAACTTATACTAGAATCTGGAGATAAACCTATATAATCTTTACCTCCAATTACACCATCTTTAAAATTATTACTTGCACTATTTACTTGATATGATAATAATTTATTTTTAGAAAAAATACAAATACTATTATCATGAGTAAATTGTATTAAACAATCATTTTTACAATAACTACATGTATCATTAACTAACCCTGTTATTGCTTTTGAATGAACTAAAAAATTTATATTTAAATCTATATTGCTTTCATTTATAAATTTATAATTTTTCACTAAAATATTTTCGTTAATTGGTACAAAATCAGTTTGAACAATTCTTAAATTAAAATAAGTATTTAATATTTCAGTTTTTAAAATATTTGTATTTTCTATATAATCTTGAAAATATTCATTATTAATATCATCATGGAGATATACTAAATTAGAATCATTTATTTTTACTCCAGTTTCAAGCTTTTCTATATATTGTTTATAATCTGCCATAGGATAGCATAATCTTAAAAGTTCTCCTTTTTTTGTAAAACTAGCTTTCATAAATTCATTACCTATAATAGCATCATTAAAATATTTTTTATCCATATTATTCCTCTAACAATTTCTTAATTTTATTTTGAATTTCTCCAATCCTTGTACTTAATGATTTTAACTCTTCATCAGATGTATCTAGATTTTCTTCTTTTATTAAATCTTCAACATTTGACATTTGAATTTTAAATTTCTCTATACTCTTTAACAAATCTTTCTTTATAACTTTTTTCTTAAACCTATTTATTTCAGGACCTTCTTCAACTTTTACAGGTTCTTTATTTAATTTAAGCTCATAGCTTTCTCCAAAATACGGAATCACAACTTTACATTCTGTATTTTCTTCAATTTTTTCTTTTAAAGCCAGCTGTGCATCTTCTTCTCCATGAACTAAAAAAACATGTTTTGGTGGATTGTAAAAAGAATACAAGAAATTTAAAAGCCATTCTTGATCAGCATGACCTGAAAAACCTTCAATATATTCTATTCTTGCTTTAACAGCAATTTCTTCCCCAAATATTTTAACTTTTTCTGCACCATCAACTATACTTCTTCCTAATGTCCCAGGTGCTTGATATCCAACAAATAGAATAGTACTACTTTCTCTCCACAAATGATGTTTTAAGTGATGCTTTATTCTACCAATATCACACATTCCACTGGCTGAAATAATAATACATGGTTCTTCACTCATATTAAGTTCTTTTGATTCTTCTGCAGTTGGCGTAAATCTAAGTCCAGGAAACTCAAGTGGATTATCTCCAGACTTTATTTTTTCCTTTATATCATCTTCAAATAAATCTGCATTATCTTTAAAAACCTGCGTAGCCGAAATAGCCAGAGGACTATCTACATATACAGGTGAATCCATCAAAGTTTTGTATTTTTTATAAAATTTCTTATCTTTTGTTCCTAATTCATCTTTCAATCTATCAATTTCATATAAAATTTCTTGCGTTCTTCCTACTGCAAAAGAAGGAATTATAACAGTACCACCTTTATCTAGTGTCTCTGAAACAATATCCAAAAATAATTCAGCTTTATTTTCATTTTTCATATGCAATCTATTTCCATATGTAGATTCCATAACCACATAATCACTATTACTTATCATTGTAGGTGAATCTAAAAGTGGTAAATCATTATTACCCAAATCTCCAGTAAATACAACTTTTTGCGTTTTTCCATCTTCTAAAACCCAAACTTCAATAATTGCAGAACCTAACATATGTCCTGCATCATTAAATCTAACACTTATGTTATCATCAATTTCTATTATTTCATCATATTCAATTGGTTTGAATATTTCTAAACAATCATATGCATCTTCTACTGTATATAATGGTTCTAAGTCTTTTTTTCCTTCCCTTCTTCTTTTTCTGTTTTTCCATTCTATTTCAGTTTCTTGAATATGCCCACTATCAGGTAACATTATTGAACATAAATCACATGTAGCTTTTGTAGCTATTACAGGATTTCTATAACCTTCTTTATATAATTTTGGTATTCTACCAGAATGGTCTATATGAGCATGAGTTAAAAGCATAAAATCTATTTGCGATGGATTATATAAAAAAGGATCAGAATTATCTAGTTTATCTTCAACTTTGCCTTGGTACATTCCACAATCTACTAAAAATTTTTTTCCAGCAGCTTCAACTAGAAAATTTGAACCTGTTACAGTTCTAGCAGCACCTAAAAAAGTAATTTTCATTGTTTTCCTCCTCTTTTGTACTAAATAAATATTCTAATATTTTTATTTTTCTTTATTGTTAATTCATAATCCTCTAAATTTGATTTTACTTCAAATTTTTTTTCAAATATTTTATTTTCAAAAACCTCTATAGATAATTTATTTTCTTTTTCTGAAATTTTTAAACTTAAATTTTCTATTTCCATACTTTTTGAGTCTAAACATTTTTCCAAAATTTCAGCATTCAGACCAATATTTAAACTAACCATTCTAATAAAAACATTTTTTGAGCCAAAAGTAATAATTTCTTTAAGCATTTTGCTTAATAACTTTTCCAATTCTATATAATCTTTAATACAATTATCTTTAGAAATATAAATATTTCTGTAGTATCTTATTTTATAAATTAAATCTACCAATTCATCTCTTGATACTATTTTTTTTGATTTTTTATATAAAGCCTGTATAAATTCTTTCTGTAAATCAATAAGTGAATCTTCTAATTTTTTTTCAGAATTTAATAAATTAGTAATTTCTACATACTGTTCATTATATGTTCTAATTTTATTTAAATCAGAAAGTTCTCTTAACTCATCTAGTTGCAAAATATAATTTTCTTTTTCTTTTTTTAAATCTTCTTTATATTCATCAATATTGTCCATCTTTTTATTTAATTTGCTATTTTTGGCTTTAAAAGATCTAATAAGCATTTTTTCATCTTTAAGTAGTGTATCAATTCTTTCTAATTTTTTAAAAATATTACTTTTTTTGGTTTCTATTTTTTCAATATATTTATTAGAATCTGAATAAGGTTTTAATTCTTCTAATTTTTTTTCCAATTTTTTATCAAACTTTGTACTTTTATTATTTAAGTATATTACTTCTATTAAACTTTTGTAATATTCATTATATCTTTTCTTTATTTGAAAAACAATATCATAATCCTTGTTTTTGGATTTTCTACAATTTTCTAAAAAATCTAATCCAAATAACATTAACAGATTTTGAAATATAATATTAGAAACATATTTCTTATCTGAAGATGATTTAGGATCCCATGACCATCCTGAAAAATCATCAATTATTTCTAGAATATTTAAATTATATCCTTCAACAAGCATTTGTTGAAATTCAGATTTAAAAGCAAAATCTTCAATATAAAAATATTTTGGTTCTATATCTGCAATTG
Organism: uncultured Clostridia bacterium; assembly: GCA_947631185.1. GTDB lineage: Bacteria > Bacillota > Clostridia > TANB77 > CAG-508 > Scatovivens. The sequence goes on from CANRKJ010000003.1 coordinate 19,399, forward strand.
AATATAATAAAGCTCTTTCTGTTGGGTAAGTTAAAACAGATCTTTCATTTTCATTGGTTATAGCTAAAACTTTATATTTTTTTAACAAATTAGCTTCTTTTGATCCCGGTTCTGCTGATTTTACAGTATCAAAAAATTCTTCTACTATATCAATTATCTCTAATAAAAAATTCTCTTTTGTTTTTGATATATGTTTTACTTTAGCATAATCAGGATAAGAAGTTTCTATTTTATATAGCATACTAAGAAGTAAGCTTTTTATATTAGCCGAAAATCTCTTTTTATCTAAAACTTCTTCTAATTTTAAATTATAATCAATAGTTTTAGAAAATAATCCCATTAAGCCCTCCTATTCTAAAATTCAAGTCTTAATTATAGACTAAATTTTTTATCTTATGTATTATTATTTAACATAAATATTATTTTATTCAGTTTCACTCATATCACTGACTTCTGGACTTTTACTCATTTTTAATTCTTCCCATCTCTCTTTTGGCATTAAAACTTTTCTAGGTTTACTTCCTTCATATCCTGAAATAATTCCTCTGGCTTCCATCTGATCTATTATTCTGCCAGCTCTAGCATAACCTACTTTAAATCTTCTTTGAATGAAAGATGTAGAAGCTTGTCCAATTTCTATAACACTTTCAATAGCATCCATTAAGAACGGATCTGCATCATCACCGTCTTCTTGTTCCTCATCTATTTCTTTATCTGACTTATTAGCATTTTCTATTTGCTCTATTATGTCTTCATTATATGTAGTTCCATTTGAATTAGCTTTTAAAAAGTCAACTATTTTTTCTACTTCCTTGTCATCTATATAAGCTCCTTGTATTCTAGTAGGCTTTGAAGCTCCAATTGGATAAAAAAGCATATCACCTTTTCCAAGTAATTTTTCAGCTCCTGCACTATCTAAAATAGTTCTAGAATCTACTTGTGATGAAACAGCAAATGCAATTCTAGAAGGTATATTAGCTTTTATTATACCAGTAATTACATCTACAGATGGTCTTTGTGTAGCTATAACTAAATGCATTCCAGCTGCTCTTGCCATTTGAGCTAACCTACAAATAGCATCTTCAACATCTTTTTTAGCAACCATCATTAAATCAGCTAACTCATCAATTATAATTACAATATGTGGCATTTTTCCATCTTCATTATTTGCTTCTAAAGCTTCATTATACCCCTTAATATTTCTAACAGATCTTTCTGCAAACAAACTATATCTATTAACCATTTCTTGAACAGCCCATGCTAGTGCTCCTGCAGCTTTTCTAGGATCAGTTACAACAGGAATAAGAAGATGTGGAATTCCATTATATGCAGAAAGTTCAACAACTTTTGGATCAACCATTACTAATTTAACTTCACTAGGTTTAGCTTTATAAATTATACTAGTAATTAAAGTATTTATACAAACTGACTTTCCAGAACCAGTAGAACCTGCAATCAAAACATGAGGCATTTTAGCAATATCAGTAACAACATTTTCTCCTGCTATATCTTTACCTAGTGCAAATGAAAGTTTTGAACTAGCTGTTGTAAATTCCTTTGATTCAATGATTTCCCTCAAATTAACAAGTTCTTTTTCAGGATTTGGCACCTCAATTCCCACAGCTTGTTTTCCTGGAATTGGTGCTTCAATTCTAATACTTTCTGCAGCTAAACTAAGAGCCAAATCATCAGCCAAATTTGCAATTTTACTAACTCTTACACCTTCTGCTGGCTTTAACTCATATCTAGTAATAGCTGGTCCTACAGAAACATTTTCAACTTTAGCAGCAACACCAAAACTATGAAGTGTTTTTTGAAGTTTTGTTGCAATATCTGTTAATGCTTTTTTTGATGTTTTGTTTCCCTTAGTTGAAGCTTCTTTCATAAATTCAACAGGTGGAAATTCATAATTTTCATCTTCTAAAGTTATTGTATTATGTTCTAATTGTAGTACTTCTTTTATTTTACTTTCTTTTACTTCTTCTTCTTGTTTAAATAAATTTGCTTCTATTTCATTTGGATTATTTCTTTCCTCAACTACATCTTCCATTACTTGATTTTCTTGTTCTAAAACATTATTTTTCTTATTTCCAAATAATCCAAAAAACTTAGGTTCGCTTTCTTTAGCATCTTCTCCAACATCAATAGTAATTTGATCATCCATAATAATCTCAGGATCTGGTTTTAATGTTGTTTTCTTATTTCTTGATTGATTTTTATTCTTAGGTTCAGCAATTTCATCATCATCAATATCTATATTTAAATTTTGTTTTCTTTTTGCTTGTCTTTCTTTTCTACGTTCATTTATACTTTCCAATTCATCAGCTTGTTCTTCTTTTATTTCATCTAGCTTTTCTGCAACATCCAAATAAATCTTAGAAGGTCTTATTCCAAATGTAAATACTAAAGATAATGCAATAATTCCACATGAAAGTATACCTCCACCAAACATACCTAATAATTTTACAAAAGCATATGCAATTGTTGCACCTACAGCGCCTCCTCCTATATTTTGTTCTCCTAGTTCATATGCAATTTGTACAGTTTCTGATAAAGATAATTCTTTTACATTTATAGTTCCTTTTGACATTTGAAAAATTATCAATAAAGAAGCAATGGATCCCAAAAAAAGAGTATATTGAATAAGTTTTGAAGATATATATGCTTTCTTTTCTTTCATTAAATTATATCCAATAACAAAAAAACCAATAGGAACAACATATTTAATTTTACCCATTATTCCACCCATAGCAGGGCCTATAACAGCTCCTAGAGTTCCAGTTTCTCCATATATCAAAACAAAAAGCAAAATACCAATTACTACCATTGCAATTACAGCTAAATCAATATCAACTTGATTACTTCTTCCTTTATTAGAAGCTGTTTTTTTTCTTTTTGTACCACTTGTATTTTTTTTCTTTTTAGTACTCACTTTAATTCCTCCTAAATGTTAAACATCCTTAAATATCTTTATATGTTAGCAAAAACTTACTTATAATATAAAAATTTGTATACATACTTAGATGAACAAATCGGAAAGCTTTAATATTAGCTATATTTTAATATTTCTCTTTGGCTTTCCGTGAATTTGTTCGCCATGCGAGATTTTCAGTTATGAAAATCTCTGTGCATCTTTGCGCGTAGCGCTTTTATTTTATAATAGGAAAGGATTACATTCTATTATAAAATAAAAGCGGATTACACATCCGCCCTATTATTCACCTTTTCTACTGTTTCTTATAGTTTCTAATGTGTTTTGTAATTTAACTTCTACTTCATTAAGATTTTGTGCAAGTTGTAAAATAGTATTTTCAATTCCACCAAAAACTTCATCTTCATATTTTAAAGCATCTTGAGTAATATTTCTATATATCTCATTTGCTGCAGTCATTATATCATCTTTTTTCTCCAATGCCTTCTGAGTAATTTCATGTTCATTTATCATTGAAATTATTCTATGATCAGCTTCATCTAAAATATCTTTAGCTTCCTTTTCAGCTTCAGCAATTATTCTTTCTCTTTCTTCCTTAATCCATTTTGCTTGTTTTAACTCGTCTGGAGATTTTAGTCTAATATCTCCAATAATTTCAAGCATTTCCGCTTTATCTTTTTGAGTTATTACACCTCTATCTATTACGGGTATTATATTTATTTTTTCTAACATATCTTCCAACTTATCCAATAATGCAAAAATTTCCATCATTTACCCCTTTCGCTTTAAGAAAATTAAAGATACTCTACCATATTTTCTAATACTGTATATATCTACTTTCTTATCTTCAAGTCCACTTTTTATTTTATTTTCATTATCTGTTTCTATAATAATAATTCCATCATCATTTAATAAATCATTTTCAATAATATACTCAGTAGATTCTTCTGCTAAATCTGTTCTATATGGTGGATCTAAATAAACAATATCAAACTTTATTCCTTCATTTATAAAATCCCTTAAAGCTTTTAAATGTTTCTTGTTTATAATTTCAACATCATCAAAGCATTTTGTTTTTTCAACATTTTTTTTTATAATTTCTATAGCTTTTCTTGATTCATCACATAAAATAGCTTTTTGAGCTCCTCTGCTTATTGCCTCTATTCCTATTGCTCCACTTCCAGAAAATAAATCTAAAACCATGCTATCAATAATTTTTACAGAAATAATGTTAAATAAAGATTCTTTAACTCTATCTAATGTAGGCCTAGTTACTTCATAACCTTCTAATGTATAGAGTTTTGTTCCCCTCATTTTTCCGCCTATTATTCTCATATATTACCTCTATAATATTATACACATATATTTTATTCTAAAAATTAATAAAGTCAATAACATTAACAAAATTGTAATACATACTTAATTCTATTGTAATAAATGTTATACCTTGCTTATTATATATCCCATATTCTTCATTGTCAACAAAATAATTTTAACTAATTTTCTTAGAAACCTTCTGCTAAATTGTTGATATACTAGAAAAATTATGAATACTTTTTCAATATATAAAAAAACATTCAAAAATTAGTAGATTAATTTTTGAATGTTTTAATTATTCTTCATCATCTTTCATATCATTTAACATATCTAGTTGTGATACAAGAATCATCTCCATTTTAGATCTATATATTTCAAACTTCTTTTTAGTTTCTTCATATTTTTTTCTTAATTCAAATTCCTGTCTATCTAAACTTTCAACAGTAGCTTTGGCTCTAGATTGGGCTCCATCCAATGTTCTACTAGCTTCTTCATCTGCGTCCTTTTTTATTTTCTCAGCAGAATTCTTAGCTTCACTTATCATTTGGTCAGCCGTTTTTTGAGCCATTACCAAAGTATTTTGCAAAGTATGTTCAATACTTCTGTAATGTTCTAGATCTCTTTTCATTGATTCAACTTCTGATTTTAAATCTGCATTTTCTCTATATAGTTTTTCATATTCTATAGTTAATTGATCAAGAAAATCATCTACCTCATCTTCGTTATAACCTTTTATTGACTTAGGGAATTTTTTATTTTCTATGTCTAAAGGTGTTAGCATATTTCAATCCTCCTATTTAGTAGTTTTTAACAGAAGTCTTATAGAACATAATAGCATTTTCCTACAAAGATTCTATTTTGTTTCTACTACTTTTATTATGAAAAACAAATAAACTTATTTTACCCAAGCTGTAGAAAATTTGCTTTCTATTTTTTCTTTATTTGCTTCATTTACTATACTATAATTAAATGGGGCAATTACAAATATAGAATTTGAAACTTTCTCCATATGTCCATCTAAAGCTTTAATAGCACCGCTCACAACGTCAACAATTCTTCTAGCTACATCTTTATTAACATACTCTAAATTAATAACAATAGCATTTTTATTTTTTAATTCACCTATAACTTCGTCAACTTGATCAAAGTTTGTTGGCTTAGCTATTTTCATTCTAATTTGTTGTGGAACATTAGCTTTTGATTTTTTTCTAAATAATCCTATACTTTCCACATTATCATCGTCTTCTATAGACTCATCATATCCACCTTGAACATCATCAACATCTTCATATCCTTCTTGAATTTGTTCTTCATTTTCTCCCCATAAATAATTCATTATTCTTTTGAATGCAGGAACTGCCATTTTTAACCCTCCTAATTTTTTACTTTTCATTAGTAATTACATACACATAGTATCTTATATTTACTATTCAAAGTCAATAGTTTTTTAAAATTGTCATAAAATTATAATTATACTGTAATTTTTTTGTAACAAATTGTCTTAATGTTACTTTATTTTGAAATATTTATCTCATCATATATTTTTATCTGTGGCATTTTTTCAATTTCATCATTTGTAAATCCTAATTCTTCTAATTCTTCTTTGCTATAATTTGTTACAATTGAATAAATATCATTTTGTCTTAGAACTTTTACCAAAACTTTTTCTGAATACCCAGCTTTATTTCTATAAACATATGATAAATCATTTTCTTCTTGAATTGCTTGATTACTTATTTTCAATCCAGAATAATTCCACCATATAATTTCAAATGAAATTTTTCTAAATTCTATTAAATCTTCTACATTATCTTTTATCTTAAAAACAATAATTCTTGAATCAGAATCATCTTCATCAACAATATACTCTATTGTTGATGGAATTTCAATCGAATTTGAAAGTCTAAGTGTAACCTTATCTCCCACTTTAGCTTCCATTGCTTTTTCAGAAGATATAGGACAAGCTATATAACAAAAAAAATTATTTAATATTTTTGCACATTCTGAGCTTTGAGGAATTGTAGTTCCGACATCAAATTTTAAATTATTAAGTAAATCAGTATTTAAATAAGAAAAATCATTTACCCCTAAAATATCTTCACATCCATCTACTCTATAAGAAATAACTCCAGCCATATCTGTATTTATTATTTCAGAATTTTCATTTACTTTATTTTTTAGTTCATTCCTTTGATTTATAAGATTTTTTACATATGAACCTTCTGGACTAAGATCTCCAGCTATATTAGCTTTTTTTGTTATATATGAATCTATTTTTTTTAAAAATTCCTCTTGCTTTTCTAAATCATTTACACCAATCAATTCATCTAATGTTGTTTCAATTTTTTTTTCAAGGTTGAAAACATCTGCATCTCTCAATGATGTCCCACTTTCTTCTAATGCTTGATTAATTTTCTCATCTAAATCTGAAATTTGTTTATTTAACTCTTCTTCACCATTAGAATAATATCTAAAAATTGACTCTCCATTGCTTACCTTTTCTCCTTCTGTTTTTATTTGTATCATACCATTTTTATAATTATTGCCTTTAAAAACCTTTTCTTCTCTAATAATATATCCATAAGTGGATTCTTCAAAAGAAAGAGAACCGATTTTCCACAATAAAAACATCTGTAGACTGCTGTATCAATTTTGCACTATTTGTAATCAAAAAAATGAGAACAACTATTAAAATAATTACTCCAACGATTCTACTTTTTGAATTGTTCACTATTCTACACCTTCTAAAATAATTTTAATATTATTTTCAACAGTATTTAAACCATCTAACCATATAATATTTTTATTTTTTTTAAACCATGTTAATTGTCTTTTTGCATAATTACGTGATCCTTGTTTTATTTTTTCTACCATTTCAGTATAAGAAATTTCATTATTTAAGTACATCAATACCTCTTTATATCCAATCGCTTGCATAGAGGTTGAATATGAATTATATTTTTTTACTAAATCTTGTACTTCTTTAACTAGTCCCTTATCTAGCATAATATCAACACGCTTATTTATCCTGTCATATAAAATTTCTCTTTCAATATTTAAAGCATATACTCTAAAATCATACTTAACTTCTTTTTTTCTTGACAAAATTTCATTTTCGGTTTTATTTTTATTTGTAGCTTTATAAATTTCTAAAACTCTAATTATTCTTTTTTTATCATTTTTACTTATTATTTTCATTGCATCTGGATCTATTATCAAAGCTTTTTCATATAAACTTTCCAATCCTTCTTGTGTTTTAGCAATTTCCATAAGATTATTTCTATATTCCATATCAAAATCCATTTTAGGATATTCAATTCCATATATTAAAGAATTTATATATAATCCAGTACCACCTACTACAATTGGAATTTTACCTTTTTTTATGATTTCTTCTATTGCGTTTTCAGCATCATGTTTAAAATCTGAAACTGTATATCTTTTATCTGGTGATACAAAATCAACTAAATAATGTTTTATTCCTTGCATTTCCTCATTAGTAACTTTAGCTGTACCTATATTCATGTCTTTATATATTTGCATAGAATCACTTGAAATAATTTCTCCATTAATTCTTTTTGCAAGTTCTATAGATAATCCTGTTTTTCCAGAAGCAGTAGGTCCAGCTATAACAATTACTTTAGATTTCATATTTTTTATCTCCTACTGAATTTTTTTTCAAAATCTAATTTTGTCATTTTTATAGCGATTTGTCTATTATCTGATCCTATAAATGGATTTTTTAATTTTAATAGTGAATTTATAATTTCTATAATTTCATTTTGATCTAAGTTTATTCGAGCCTTTAAAGAAGATTTATATGCAATTGTAGACAAGAACTTTTCTTCCTTTTCCTTTTTAGCTGTAATTGCAACACTATCCAATCCATCTAAAATATCAATAAATAACTGTTTTGTATTTAATTTTTCACATAATGCAGGAACCGCATATAATTTTATAGTATTTTCGCCAAATTGTTCAAATCCAAATCCAGCTTTCTCAAACATTTCAACATTCTCACCTGCTATAAGGAATTCCTTTTTACTCAATGAAATAATATCAGGTAAAAGAAGCATTTGAGAATCTCTTCTTACTTCATTATAGTAATTTTCTTTTACTTTTTCATATACTATTTTTTCATATGCAGATTTTTGGTCTATTATATACATTTCATTATTCATTTCAATAATAAAATATGAATCAAAAACATTGCCAACAAATCTATATTTTATTTCTGAAATATAAGTCTCATCATTATCAAAAACATTTAAATTATCAGAAGATTTCAAAAAATCATCATATGCCTCAATTGTCTTAACTTTTTCTTCTGTTTTTTTCATTATATCTTTTCCAAAAGTCTTTTTATACATTTCAGCAAATTCTGGTGTAACTTCTTCTGACTTTATTTTTTCTAATTCTGTTAAGTTCTCTTTAATTTTATTAGTATCTACAAATTGAGTAGGTTCAATAGTATTATAAATTTTATTTTTAACTATAGATTCAGTTAATTTATCAATATCATTATCTAATTCATGTGGTATATTTTTTACATCTTCTTTCAACTGATCATTAATTTTTATATCTTTTTTTTCATCCTCTAAAGAAATATTATCATTCTTTTCTTTTAAATCTGGTTTCTTATCAATAATCTTTTTAGGAGTATCTTTAAAATCAGATTTTGAATTTTCAACTAACTTTTCATTTTGTTTTATAATATCGTCCATATTTAAATTTTTAGTTTCACTAGAAATTGAAACATTTCCGATTTTTACAGCTACTTCATTAATATTATCTTCTTCTATTTCATTTTCTTCTTTTTCTATTTTCTTATTATCTACATTTGTATTATTAAATTCATTTTCTTTTTTAATATCATTATCTATTTCATTTTTTTCGTTTTCTAATTTAAAAAAATCTTTTTCTTCTTTTATTTCTGAAACAAAATTAAAAGGTGATTTTTCTTCTTTTATTTCTGAAGAAAAATTAAATTCTTTTTCTGGATTTTCTGGAGTAATATTTTCTTCAAAATTATTTTCAAAATCTGGAGTAGTTCTTCTTTTCCCATTTCTAGCTTCAAAAAGAGCCTCTACTAAATTTTCCTCATATTCTTCTCTTTCAGACTCACTACCTCCCATTACTTTTTTTATTAAACCTGTAATTCCTTTTCTAACTTTAGGTTGAACAATCTCTTCTTCAGGTTGAATATCTGAAAAAGACTTTTTATTTTCTTCTTTTTTATCACTGTTTACATCAAATTTCTTTTTTGAATCATCATCTTTTTCGTAATCCTCATTATTAGTTGCAATTGTTCTACTTTCATTTAAATTCTCTTTGTTATCATCATTATTTTTTATTTTTTCATAATTATATTTTTTCTGTAATTTATTATATGAACCATAACTTGATAAATCAGGATTAAAATTAGGTTGAAAAGATTTTTTTTCTTCAATGCTATAATGTTCTTCTCTAGACTCAAGAATTGGCTTAACATTATTTAATACAGATTTTATTGCATTATATACTGCTTTAAATATTAAGTTTTCATTCTCAAACCTTACCTCTAATTTAGCTGGATGAACATTAACATCAACCATTTTGGGATCCATTTCAATATTTAAAATAATTATTCCATATTTTCCCATAGGTAGAATATTTTTATAAGCTTGATCTGTAGCAGAAGTAAGACTTTTATCTTTTACATATCTTCCATTTACAAAGAAAACTTGATAACTTCTATTTCCCCTAGCTATTTCTGGTTTTCCTACTACACCATTTAACTTTATTCCCTCATATTCATAATTTACATTTATAATTCCATTTGCTATATCTTTTCCATATATACTATAAACTACAGATTTCATGTCATTATTACCAGTAGTTTGAATTACAGTTTTACCTGAATTTATAAGTTTAATTGCCACATCTTTGTTTACAAGAGCTATTCTAGTAATAACATCCTCGATATATCCTGCTTCAGTATAATCTTTCCTTAGAAATTTATATCTGACTGGAGTATTATAAAATAATTTTTGAACAATAATAGTGGTTCCATTTTTACATCCAATTTCATTTTTTTCTTTTACTTCTCCACCTTCAACAACTATTCTATGTCCAATATCATCATTTGCTGTTTTAGAAATCATTTCAACATTTGCAATAGCAGAGATACTAGCTAAAGCTTCACCTCTAAATCCCATTGAAGTAACAGTTTCTAAATCCACACTACTCCTTATTTTACTAGTTGCATGTCTTTCAAAAGAAATCTCCATATCATCTTCTGCAATTCCACTACCATCATCTGTAATTTTTATAAGTTCAATTCCACCTTTTTTTATCTCTACAACAATGTTTTTTGCACCAGCATCTATTGAGTTTTCCACTAATTCTTTTACAACAGATGCAGGTCTTTCAATTACTTCTCCAGCTGCTATTTGGTTTATAGTTAATTCATCTAAAAGGATAATTTTTCCCATTTTAATTTATACCCCCAGTACATCATATGTATACATTTTTTTGCATTATATCATTAAATTATTTTTTTGTGTATAAAATATAAAAATTTTTTTATTAATTACTTAATTTTTAACAAATATATAGGTATAAAAAACAAGCATTATAATTTATAAATGCTTGTTCTTTTTTTATATTATAGGAAAGTTCTCTGAACTTCCTATAATATAAAGCATTCCACAGAAAAATTGTATAACATATAAAAATGTCCAATATTTTTATATGTTTTTTGCTGCTAATACTAAATATTTAAATAAAGGAGCTGGTTTATCTGGTCTTGATTTAAACTCTGGATGGAATTGACCCGCTATAAAAAATGGGTGATTTTTTATTTCAACTATTTCAACTAATGATCCGTCTGGAGAAGTTCCAGATGCTACTAATCCTTTTTCCTGTAAAATTTCCTTATATTTATTATTAAATTCAAATCTATGTCTATGTCTTTCATCAATAAATTCTTGACCATAAATTTCTCTTGCTAATGTACCTTCTTTTATTTTACATGGATAACTACCTAATCTCATAGTTCCACCTTTTGACACTACTTCTTTTTGGTCTTCCATAATATGTATTACAGGATTTTTACAATCTGGATCAAATTCTGCTGAATTGGCATCTTCAAGATTTAATACATTCCTTGCAAATTCTACAACAGCCATTTGCATTCCAAGACATATTCCTAAAAATGGTATATTATTTTCTCTAGCATATTTTATTGTAGCAATCTTTCCATCAATTCCTCTATTTCCAAATCCTCCAGGTACTATTATCCCTTTATATTTTCCAAGAATTTCTTTCACATTATTATCATTTATTTCTTCTGAATCCACAAAACCAACATTTACTTTTACATTATTTGCAAATCCACCATGTCTAAGACTTTCTGCAACAGATAAATAAGAATCTTGAAGTTGCATGTATTTTCCAACAATTGCTATATCTATTTCTTCATTTATTTTTTTAATATTATCAATCATAGCTTTCCATTCTTCATTTTGTGGTTCTTTCTTTTCTAGATGTAGATGATTACATACTGCTTTAGCTAACCCTTGTTCTTCAAGCATAAGAGGAACCGCATAAAGATTTTCAGCTGTTAAATTTGGTACCACATTTTCTGGCCTAACATTACAAAATAAAGCAATTTTTCTCCTTATCTCATCTGGAATTTGACTTTCACATCTACAAACCAAAATGTCAGGTTTTATACCATATGATTGTAGTTCTTTTACAGAATGTTGAGTGGGTTTTGATTTTAGTTCATTAGAGCCTGTTATATAAGGAAGCAATGTAACATGAATATAAGCTACATCTTCTGGATATTTTTCAAGTCCCACTTGCCTTATAGCTTCAACAAAAGCTAGTCCTTCAATATCTCCAATAGTTCCTCCTAGCTCTGTTATAACTATATCTACATTTTTATCTTCAAAACTATATATTTTATCTTTTATTTCATTTGTTATATGAGGAATAACTTGTACAGTTTTTCCTAAATAATCTCCACGTCTCTCTTTTTCTATTACATTTTGATATATTTTTCCTGAACTTTGACTACAGTTTTGATTTAAATTTACATCTGTAAATCTTTCATAATGTCCTAAATCCAAATCTGTTTCTGCACCATCATCTGTAACAAAAACTTCGCCATGTTCATAAGGACTCATTGTACCAGGATCTACATTTATATATGGATCAAATTTTTGATTAACAACATTATATCCTCTGTTTTTCAATAATCTTCCAAGAGAAGCTGCTGTAATACCTTTTCCTAATCCTGAAACAACACCACCAGTTACAAATATATATTTTGTACCCATTTTAAACTCCCTTCAAAACCCCTCAAATTATCTTTTGCAAATGTTAGCAAATTCTTTATATACTTTAATATATAAAAAACAAAAAACAGATAAAAAAGGGTTTTTTTTTTATCTGCTTATATTCCTCTCAAAACATAATAATATAATAACAGAAATTCTCTTATTTTGCAAGAGTTTTCTATAATTTATATTTTTCTTTAGTGAATTATAAAATAAAGAACTGCTAAAGAAATTGATAATACAGCCATAAAAATAAGTAATAAATCAACTAATCCTATTTTTATAGTTATAGGTTTACTATTTTCATTAACATTATTATTTTCTTCCATTTCAATCTCCTTTTATTAATAATTCTTATTTTAATATAATTATAATTATATTAAAATAAATTTGCAATATCTTAAATTATTTTTTTAATTTTTTCTATTATCATTCTTAATTCAATCTTTGTTTAACAGCTTCGTAAACTATAATTCCTGCTGAGACAGATGCATTTAAAGATGTTATCTGACCTTTCATAGGAATTTTAATTAATATATCAGCATTATCTTTAACCAGCTTACTCATCCCATATCCTTCGCTTCCAATAATAATAGCTAATGGTCCTTTTAAATCTTGATTATAATACATAGTATTTGCTGATCCATCAGTACCAATTACCCATAAACCTGCTTCTTTCAATTTTTTAATAGTATCATTTAAATTATTAACTCTTGCTACTTTTACATAAGCTGTAGCACCTGCAGATACTTTACTTACAGTACTATTTACCTGTGCTGTTCTTCTTTTTGGAATTATTACGCCATGACAACCAGCCGTTTCAGCAGTTCTTAAAATAGAACCTAAATTATGTGGATCTTCTATACCATCTAAAATAAGTATAAATGGATCTTCTCCTCTTTCTTTAGCTAATTTTAATATATCTTCAACTTCACAATAGTCAAATGGTGGAACTATAGCAATCACTCCTTGATGATTTTCTGCCATAAAATCTAATTTAGTTTTATCACTTTCAACTAGCACTATTCTTGCATCTTTTGCTTTAGCTATAATTTCATTTATAGAACCATGTTTTTCACCACGTTGTACAAAAATCTTGTTTATATCTTTTCCAGATTTTAAAAGTTCCAAAACAGCATTTCTTCCTGCCACAACATCTTCATAATCTTTTTCAGGTTTCAAATTCTCAACTTTTTTTAAATTATCTTTAGAATTATTTCTATTGTTATTTTTTTTATCAAATTTTCTATTTTCTTTTTCTCTATTTATTCTAGCTTTTCTAGATTGCTTATCTCTATACGATTCTCTCATAATAACTCCTCTTCTTAAACATTTTTTATTTCAATACAATTATTTTTTATTTATCATCATCATTAAGCTTAAGTACAGATAAAAATGCTTCTTGAGGTACTTCAACATTTCCAATCTGTCTCATCTTCTTTTTACCACGTTTTTGCTTTTCTAATAATTTTTTCTTTCTTGTAATATCTCCACCATAACATTTTGCTAAAACATCTTTTCTCATAGCAGAAATTGTTTCTCTTGCAATTATTTTTCCAGAAACAACAGCTTGTATTGGTATTTCAAATAAGTGTCTTGGAATAACTGTTTTTAATTTTTCTGCCATTTTTCTTCCTCTTGAATATGCTGAATCTTTATGAACTATAAAAGAAAGAGCATCAACAGGTTCATTATGAATATAAATATCAAGTTTAACCAAATCAGATTTTCTATATTCTTTAAATTCGTAATCTAATGAAGCATATCCCTTTGTTTTAGATTTTAATGAATCAAAAAAATCATAAATAATTTCATTAAGTGGCATTTCATATTCCAGTGTTACTCTTGATTCATCTAAATATCTCATATCTATATATGTTCCTCTTCTATTTTGACATATCTCCATTACATTTCCAACAAAATCTTTTGGTATCATAATTTCAACTTTCATAATAGGCTCTTCCATAAACTTTATCTCTGTTGATGGAGGCAAATCCACAGGATTATATAAATCTATTATTTCTCCACTATTTTTATGCACCTTGTAGATAACTGAAGGTGATGTTGTAATTAAACCTAAATCAAATTCTCTTTCTAACCTTTCCATTACTATTTCCATATGAAGCAATCCTAAAAATCCACATCTAAATCCAAAGCCTAAAGCTCCAGATACTTCTGGTTCATAATTTAATGCAGCATCATTTAATTTAAGTTTTTCTAAAGCATCTTTTAAAGGTTCATATTCACTACCATCAACAGGATACATTCCACAATATACCATTGATACTGCTTTTTTATATCCAGGTAGAGGTTCTTTGGCTGGATTATTTTTATGAGTTATTGTATCTCCAACATGTAAATCAGATACTGTCTTAATACTTGCTGCAACATATCCAACTTCACCAGCAGATAATTCATTACAAGGTATATATTCACCTGCACCAAAATATCCAACTTCTGTAACAGTAAATATTTTCCCTGTTGCCATAAATAAAATTTCATCTTTTGCTTTTATGGTACCATTTTTTACTCTAATATAACTTAATGCACCTTTATAATCATCATAAACAGAATCAAAAATCAAACATTGAAGTTCTGAATCAGGATTTCCTTTTGGGCAAGGAATTTCTGTAACAATTCTTTCTAAAACCTCATCAACATTTAAACCAGTTTTTGCAGAAATACATGGAGCATCCATAGCTGGAATTCCAATTAAATCTTCTATTTCTTTTTTTACCTCTTCTGGCCTTGCATTAGGCAAATCAACTTTATTTATAACAGGTAATATTTCTAAATTATCTTCAATAGCTAAATAAACATTTGCTAAAGTTTGAGCTTCTACTCCCTGAGTACTATCAACAACCAAAATCGCACCTTCACATGCAGCTAAGCTTCTTGATACTTCATAGTTAAAATCAACATGGCCAGGTGTATCAATAAGATTAAATTCATATTGTTCACCATTTTTTGCAGTATAGTTCATTTTAACTGCTTGCGATTTTATTGTAATTCCTCTTTCTTTTTCAATATCCATATTATCTAATACTTGAGATTCCATTTCTCGAGATGATAATACTCCTGTCATTTCTATTAATCTATCTGCTAAAGTTGATTTTCCATGATCTATATGAGCAATTATACTAAAATTTCTAATTTTTTTCTGTTTGTCTTCCATATATCCTCCGTTAATTTATTTTTAATAAATCAAATTTCAAATAATCTGAACTTACTAATTTATAATCTATTCCATCAATCATTCCCTCTACAGCTTCACTATGTGATGGGCCATGAAGATGTGCATAATAACATCTTTTTATATTTTCATAATTTTTCATTGTCTTAATAAAACTTATTTCTTCTGAAACTGGCTCTTTATAAAAAGGTGGATAATGAATAAATACTATTATTTCTTTATCTTTTCCAAATTCTTTAATTCCGTATTCTATTGAAAGTTTTAATCTTGCATTTTCTCTCTTAAGCATTTTTAAATTTTCTTCTTGATTAAAATCCATAGTTGTCCATCCTCTTGTTCCAACTAAAATTTTATTCTCAACTAAAATTGCATTATTATATATAAACTCTATATTATTAAAATTTTTTTCTTTTAAAAATTTTTTCATCTTAGATATAGTTTCCCACCAATAATCATGATTCCCTTTTAAAATAATTTTCTTTCCAGGAAGAGAACATAAAAAAGAAAAATCTTTGTATGTTTCATCTAAATATGTAGCCCAAGAAAAGTCTCCTGGAAGTATAACTGTATCTTCATTATTTACTTTAGAAAGCCAATTCTCTTTAATTTTTTCTGCATGATTTTCCCAATTATTTCCAAAAATATCCATTGGCTTATCTACACCAAAAGATAAATGTAAATCACCAATCACATATATACTCATATAATTAAAAGTTCTCCTCCTTTCAACTTATTCCTTATTATAAAATCTAAAAACTGCTATTATAGATATAATAAATGATATTATATCAAAAACAAATGTTGAAAATGCTTTTATTATGAAATCATAAATCATCCAAGATAATCTTAAAAAAACAGTTAGTTTTCTTAAGATTTTCATATCATTTAATACTAAAATTGCTAAATAAATAAATGAAGCTAATGCTGGCAATAAACTATAAATATTTACAAAACAAAAAATATTTCCAATAAGAATTACTATTCCGAAAATAATTATCACATAAACTGGAAATTTTTTATTTTCAAATTTAATTGAAATTATTGTTAGTATCATTACTATAAAATTATTTAATGCCCCAGAATATGCCTTTAATAAAATCATGTTTGAAATAAAAAAAATGTATGCAAATATATATGAAATTAAATATTTGCTTTTTGTTTTCATAATAGATGCAAACATTACAAATATTGAACCACATATTCCAAATATTTGCGCAATAAAAAAATTCATCTATAGTTCCCTTCTATATAATTTTAATTTTTCTTTTGTTATATTATAATTAAAATTTTATACTATTAATTTAATTTCAAATTAGGAATTGCATTAAGATTAAGGTCTCCTCTTATTCCTTCAATAAAATTATAATAACCTTGTGCTGCTATCATAGCAGCATTATCTGTGCACAACTTTAATTCTGGATATAAAATTTTTATGTTTCTTTCTTTTCCAAATTTATCAAATTCTGCTCTAATATATGAATTGCTAGAAACTCCACCAGCTAATGAAATTTTATCAACTTTATATGTATCTATAGATTTTATAACATTTCTTAATAACATTTCAGTTACAGCTTTTTGAAAGCTTGCACATAAATCTGCTTTATTCATATTTGGATTTTTATGATTTAAATTTATAACTGCTGTTTTTATTCCACTAAAACTAAAATCTAAATTATCAATTTTTGCTAGTGGAAGTTCTATATTAGGTTTTCCCTCTTTAGCAAGCTTATCTACTTTAGGACCTCCTGGATATCCTAGTCCAACTACACGAGCGACTTTGTCAAAAGCTTCACCTATTGCATCATCACGAGTTTTTCCTAATATTTCAAATTTAGTGTATGATTTAACATTAACCAAATGTGTATGACCACCAGAAACTATTAAACATAAAAATGGTGGCTCTAAATCTTTATGTGTTATATAATTTGCTGAAATATGACCAGCAATATGGTTTGTTGGAATTAATGGAATTCCAGTTGCAAAGCTTAATGCTTTAGCATAAGAAACACCTACTAATAAAGCTCCTACTAAACCTGGTCCATATGTTACGGCAATACCATCTATTTGATTGACTTCTAAATTAGCTTCTTTCAAAGCTTCTTTCATTATTCCATTTATTACTTCAACATGACATCTAGATGCAATCTCAGGAACTACACCTCCAAATTTTTCATGTATATTAATTTGAGAATTTATAATATTAGATAAAACATCTCTACCATTTTTTACAATAGCTACAGATGTTTCATCACAACTAGATTCAATTCCCATTATATAAACATCTTTCATAACTAATACCCTTTTATATAAATATTGAAAATCCTAACCCTACAACATTAAAAATAGTTTTAAATACAACTGTAATTACAGGAGATACTACTTTTGAAAGTAATCCTGTAATCCATAACAATAGAAATATCATGTGTAGCATTGCTTCATTTGTATCTAGCCATTCTATAGCTCTATATGGTAAAAATCTTCTAAAAATTTTTTCTCCATCTAATGGTGGAATTGGAATCAAATTAAATACTCCTAACCCTATATTAACTGAAATCGCATAAAAAACTACTGTATCTATTATTTGGATTATATTATTTGGATTCGGAATAAATATACTTAAAGCATAATAAATAATTGTTAAAATAATTGCTAAAATAAAATTAGTTAACGGACCAGCTAAAGCTACTAGCATCTCACAGGTTTGTCTAGATTTATTACTTGTAAAATTATTTGGATTTATTTCAACTGGTCTACCCCAACCAATATTTGCAAAAATTAAAAGGAAAAAACCTATAGGATCTAAATGTTTTGCAGGATCTATAGTAAGTCTACCTTGACTTCTCGGAGTAGTATCTCCTAATTTATCTGCCATATATGCATGTGCAAATTCATGAAAGCAAATTGCTATTATTACTCCTGGAAGTGTCAATAATGTAGCCATTATTCCACCCATTCCCATAGACATCAAGGAAATTAAAGCAAAAATTCCTAAAATTATATATAATGTCCTTTTATCAATATTATAAAACATAATACTCTCCTTCTTTTTATTTTATTAAATTGATTATATATTAAATAAAATAAATTTTTTAATCAATAATATTTTATTATCTTTAATCGTTTTTTTCAATTTTATCTTTTATAGATTTAATTACAGAACTTAATTTTATTTTATTATCTTTTTCTCTTGCTTCATTTATAATAGCAAATCCTATCAAAACAAATCCTACCACCAATAAATATATCCACCATGGAATTGATAGCCAAAACTCTCTAGTAAGTCCAAATGAATTTATAATTATTGCAACAAGATTTATTAAAACAATCGAACTATCTTTACCTAAATATGAAATAATTACTATAGCAATCATTATTGCAACAGAAATCATTCCATCTATAATATTATAATACGAAACAATTGCCCAAATATAAACTAATCCATAAGATATATATTTTATCAAATTTAAATTTTCATCATCTTTTTTAAAACATGTATTAAATAATAAATATCCAAAAATTTCAATTCCTAGTAATTTAGAAAATACATATATATCTAAATCTAAAAAGTTTAATATTTCTACATAAGTTAAATATCCTGAAATATATGTTATAATTTTGAAAATATTTTTATTATCTTTTTTTATAATCATATGTAAAACAGACCATAAAAATAAAATAGAATATGCAATTAATCGGTTATCAAAATCTATTCCAAAATCTAATAAAAATAATAAAGAACCTACGGTAAATTCGTATTTCTTACTTATATTCAATATAGACAATATTGATAAAATTATACCCACCATTAAACTAATATAACTATTATCAAACAATACAATTACTAAAAAAAGCCCTATTAAACCTATAATATTATAACTTGAATTTTTATTCTCAAAATAATCTGCACAAAATAAAATTATTGAAAGAATAATTGCTAATATAACATTATATATCTGAATATCTAAAATTAAACTAAAATAAGATAATGAAAAAATAAACATCATAAAGTATTCTAAATATTTGTCATTCACATTATCTGAATGTACATGTTCTAAAGCAAAAATAATTATACTTGAAATTGGTAATATATAATAATCTAATTCTAATACAAAATGTAAATTAATCATTCGTAATATTAAAATTAAAGTTATATATCCACAATACTTATATATATACATTTTATTTCTTTTATAATAACTTACTATATATATTACTTCAACAAGAACCAATAATAAAATCCCTAATAATTCACTATCATAATTAAAAATCATATTAAGTACAGAACATATTATTCCTATATGAGACACTAAAAAAACATTATACTGAAATTTATTATCTTTTATTAAAAATGAAATTACACATGATATAATTGTTAAAATAACTAGTGCATAATCTCCTAAATTATATTCTACTATAAAAATAGTAGCTGTTATTAAATATGCAATTGGCAATAATATTTGCATATTCTCTTTATTAAAAATATTTCTACAATAAGTAATAGTTAAAATTATAGATTCTATTATTGCATAAATATATATTTTAAAAAATGCTTTTTCTGAATAATTTCCGCATACTAATATAGCAAACATAGAAATAATAGTATTGATACCAAGTTTATTTTTATCTTCTGTTAATACATTTACAAAGAAATATGTTGTTAAAATCCATAGTAATTTTAGAAAATCTTTAAACTCTGTTGTTATTTCAAACGCTTTATATGATATAAAAAGATTACCTAAAAAAATAGTAAATATATTAAATAAAATAAAGTCAAGTCTCAATTTATATTTTCTATAAATAGCAAAATAATCAAAAACTAATAACAATACTACTAATATATCTAATATATCATATGAATAAAAAATATTTAAAAAACAAATATAAATAACAAAAATACCAGATATTGTATAAAGTATAAGTTTTGATACAAATTTAAATAAATTGTCTTTCGTTAATAAAATTATAACAATATTATATAATAAAAAGATTGCACATATTAAGTTAAATCTAGTTTCTATTATACTTGTAAATGCTACAATTGCTGAACATTGAGCTATAACAGAACTGATAAGTAAACCTTTACTATATTTACTTTTTGATAATAAGTAATATAATATAGCTAAAAATGTTGAAACTAGTGCTAAATATATTCCTCTTCCTTCACCTCTTATAGAAAAAAATTCACCTATTAAACCAAAATAAGATATACCAATTAAACATATTGGAATATAAGCCATCGCAATATAGAAAAATGTTTTACTTGTTTTTTCTAATTTAAATTTATCTTTTGCAATTTTACTAGCTCCTAAAAATATTATAATAAAAATAATCAATCCTAAAGTTTTTACAATATTAGGAATAGTATGCCAAGTTGATGTTAAAAATACTATTGCAGATAATACAATTAAAATAGATCCTGTTAAAAGAATATTATTATTCTTTTTATCAATGCTATTTAATGCTTCATTTTTTAAATCATCTTCTTTTATATTGACTTTAACATTCTGTATATCTTGTTTTTCCTTTTGTACAAACTCTGAATTTTTTAATACTTCTTTATTTAAATTATCAGAAATACTAATATTATCTTTTGGCTCTTTTTCATTTTCAATTTTGTTTATCTGATTCTTTAATACTTCTATTTGAGATTCTAAATCATGAATCTTTTTATTTTGAAAATCATTTTTTTCATTACTTTTTTGCAGTAAAACCACTAAAACTACTATTACAATTACAAATATAGTAAACATTTTAATACCTCAACTTTTTTCTTCTCAAAATCCAATCGTTTTCAAATTTAGAAACTATATTTCTTGGAATATCAATTATAACCTTTTGTCTTGCTTTTCCAGGATTAACAGTCTCAATTTCTTCTAAAGTTTCATCGTTCCATAATTTATCAATTTTAAATTCTATTGGTTCTAACTTATATGGTACTAGTAGTTCTAAAGTATCTCCAACTGATAACTTATTTCTAATTTCTATTAAAACTTTATTTCCTAAATCTTCAATAATTATTCCACCAAACTCGTATTGCATATTATATTGATGTCCACCATAATCTTGTATATCTTGATTTTCTCTATCATTAAAATAAAAAGTAGTAAGCCCTCTAGTCTTTACTTTTTCAAGCTCTTTTATATATTTTTCTGAATTATAACTTCCTGGATTTTTCTGATAATCATCTATCGCGTTTCGATATACATTTACAACAGAGGCTAAATAATATTCTGTTTTTAATCTACCTTCTATTTTTAAACTATCAATCCCCATATCAATTATTTCAGGAAGTTCATTTATTAAACATAAATCTTTTGATGAAAAAATATATGTACCTTTTTCGTCATATTCAACTGGCATTAAATTACCAGGGTTATTAGTTTCTTCAACATATAAGTTATATGCCCATCTACAACTTTGAGCACAATCACCTAGATTTCCGTTTCTTTTAGCTAAATACTCACTTAAGAAACATCTACCAGAATAAGCAAAACAAATAGCACCATGAATAAACATTTCTATTTCTAAATCTTTAGGTTTATTATCCATAATATCTTTTATCTGTTTTTTATTTAACTCTCTACCTAAAATTACTCTAGATGCTCCATTTTTCTTCCAAAAATTACAAGTGTGATAAGAAACAGTATTTGCTTGTGTACTAATATGTATAGGTGTATTAGGAGCATACTCTCTAACACAATCAATCACACCACCATCTGATATTATAATACCATCAACTCTAAGTTCATCTAACATTTTAGCTTGTTTTTTTATTTCTTCATAATTATCATCCCATGCATATATATTCATTGCAACATTAACTTTTTTTCCATGACTATGAGCATATTCTACGATTTTTACTAAATCATTATCATTTACTTCTGATCTACTACGAAGTGATAAATTAGATGTACCTATATATACGCAATCAGCTCCATACATAAAAGCAATTTTAGCTTTTTCAAACGATCCAGCAGGAGCTAATAATTCAATTTTTTTCATTAAATTAATTCCTTTCAAAATTTATGTAAATATTATATCATTATAATTATTAGTTTTCAACTAAAATTATTATCTTTGCGCGTAGCGCTTTTATATAATAGGAAAGGATTACTTTCCTATTATATAAAAAAACAAAAACATCCCCGCAATTGTAGGGATGTTTTCGTTTTTACAGGTAACACAGCTTAGTGCTTGTGGTACCATTTGTGAGTAGATATCTTTTTTGGCTCCAATAATCCTTCGCCTCGGTCTGTTACTACCAAGGAACCATCTTCTCTGTAGCCAGCATAAAATTTTCTGAGTTGAACCAAAGTAGGATCAAACTTCAACTGCACCTTAGTATTTTCCTTGTGCAATAAATGCGGTGCAAACACCTCATTATTATGCATCATCCAACAACTCAATACTTGAACCTCAAACCTAATTTTCCGGTTCTTTATTGGTATTTCAAAACAACAATGCAATGCCTTATATCCATTTGGTTTTGGATTAGAAATATAATCCTTAACATTGTTGCGATACTCACTCCAAATCTGATCAGAAGTTTCTCCTACATCTTTTATTCTCAGAAGAGATCCTCCAAGTTTCAATATATGACGAATTACAATGTTCATCATCATAAAACACTCGGATTCAGCCCCTGGATAATCGCTATCATTTCCTACTCCTGAAGACACAACAAATCTACATGCGTAGATATCATTAAATTCCTGGAGTTCAGATAAATCTAACGATTCAGTCTTAGTAAGCATTTTTTCAACCGTCGAATGCCAAGATTTAAACCTAGATTCAAAATCGAATTCCAGATTAACCTCTTTAGCAATCGGGTCAGCCAAGGAGTTGAAAAATTTGGAAATTAGAGAAGCCGTCTTAGCCTTCGTATCCTCTCTACTACGAATATCATCATATGAATAAGCATACCTCTCCAAGATTTCTAAATTAGCCCTATATAAATTTTGAGCTAAATGTAAATTATCTTCAGCAGTCCAATTTTCGTAGAGTCTTAGATACTTATCTCTTTGTCCCTCGGTCTTTGCAGCCTCTGATAAAGCTACAAACCGATTTTTTGCAAAATCTACCATCTTTTGTGATTCCCAATAAGATCTGTCCATGGTTTCGTACAATCTTTCAAATTGATTCTTGTAATCGAGTATTACACCGTATAACCCCATATGTCCCTCAAAAGTTTTCTGGAAATCAGGGTAAATCAAAAAGGTATCCATCTCACAAGACGGGAAGTCAACAATATTTTCTGCCATTACCATTCCATCCTTTCTAATTATGTCAAAAAAAACTTCGTATGATTCTATTATAACATAAAAATTCAGCATTTTCAATTTATTGTGGTTAGTAATCGATTTTATAAATATTATAAATTTATATATTACAAAAAATAATTCTTTAAATTTCCTTAATCTCACAAAATTCCTTTTTTGAATAAACATTTACTTTGCTATCTTCAAAGAAATTTTTAATTACATCATCACTAACAGTCTCATCAAAATTGACAACATTAATACTAATATTCTTAAATTGCCATTTTAATCTTGAAATTTCTCGTTCGAAATTTTCAAATTCATTTTCAAAATCTTTTATACAAATATATATTTTAATATTTTTATTAAATTTTTTATATGTAAATTCAGTTACTAGATCTTGTATTAAACTAAGTAATCCATATAAAAATAAAATCCATCCACTAATCTGCACAAACATAAATAATCACCTCAAAATATATTATGTAGATTAAATAAATTTTGTGCCAAGCATATAATCTCAAATATTGGCGAAACTTTTATATAATAGGAAAGAATTACTTTCCTATTATATAAAAAAAGATTGTGTAAAACACAATCTTATATCACAATCTCTTTTTTAAACTAATCTTAAAACAGCCATTGAAGCATTATCACCTTTTCTAGGTTCCATCTTTAATATGCTTGTATATCCACCAACTCTACCTTCATATTTAGGAGCTATTTCATTAAATAATTTATCTAATAAATCAACATTCTTAACTTTGTTAATTGTTTTCATCATTTTTCTTCTAGCTGCTAATCTTGATGGCATGTCTTTTTGTCTTTTTTCAGTTGTTTCTTCTTTAACAACTTTTAAATAATCTTTTCCGTTTTTACTAGTTACTTTTTCTGTAACTTTTCTTCCATTACTATCAATTTTTGCTTTAACAACTTTAACATCAACTTCTTCATAATTTTTATGTTCTTTTACTGCAAGAGCTATTATACTATCAGCTATTGCTTTAACTTCTTTAGCTCTAGCTTCTGTTGTAATTATTTTTTCATTTAAAATTAAATCTGTTGTTAAACTTTTAAGCATTGCTAATCTTTGGTCTGTTGGTCTTCCTAGTTTTCTTGTTCCAGCCACTTTCTTTCACCTTCCTTAAAATATTATTAATCTTCATCAGATGAAAATTTTAAACCTAAATCAATTAATTTATTTGTAACTTCGTCTAATGATTTCTTTCCTAAGTTTCTAACTTTCATCATATCTTCTTGTGATTTATTTGCTAAATCTTCAACTGTTGCAATACCAGCTCTCTTTAAGCAGTTATATGATCTAACAGAAAGTTCAAGTTCTTCTATTGGCATTTCTAGAACTTTTTCCTTCTTAGATTCTTCTTTTTCTACCATAACTTGAGTATTTTTAGCTGTTTCTGATAGGTCTATAAATAACTCTAAATGTCCTACCATAACTTTAGCAGCTAAACTTAAAGCCTCAAATGGTTTTAAACTACCGTCTGTCCAAACTTCAATTGTTAATTTATCAAAATCTACCATTTGACCAACTCTAGTATTTTCAACAGAATAATTTACTTTCTTTACAGGTGTAAAGATTGAATCGATTGGTAATACATCTATTGGAGAATTATCCTTTTTATTTTTCTCAGATACATTATAACCTCTTCCTCTATTTACAGTCATTTCCATGTGTAAGTCAGTTTCGCTAGAAGCAGTAGCTATATGTAACTCAGGATTTAAAACTTCTATAGTTCCATCTGTTACTATATCTCCAGCTGTAATTTCGCCTTCTCCTTTGTGGTCTATTCTAATAACTTTTTCTTCATTGTCATTTGCTTTAAATCTTACACTTTTCAAATTTACAATTATTTCAGGAACATCTTCTACAATTCCTTTAACTGTAGAAAATTCATGTACTACACCATTAATTTTAACACTAGTAATAGCATCTCCTGGAAGTGAAGATAATAAAATTCTTCTTAAAGAATTTCCTATTGTCATTCCATAACCACGTTCTAATGGTTCACATATGAATTTTGCATAATTCCTTTTTTCGTCAGCTTCTACACATTCGATGTTTGGTTTTTCAAATTCAATCATTTTTACCTCCTAAAATTATGAGACATAATCTCATTTAAAAATATCTAATTTTTCTTAAACATTTTTATATTAACGAAATATTTCGTAATAAAATCTATAAACAGATTACTTTGAGTATAACTCAACTATAAGTGTCTCATTAACAGGAACATCTATTTGTTCTCTAAGAGGTTTTTGTACAACTGTTCCACTAAATGTTCCAGCAGCTCCAGCTTTTAACCATTCTGGTACAGCTAATTGTCCATTTAATTCAGCTATATCTTTAAACATTTGAGAAGATCTGCTTTTTTCTCTAATTTCTACTTTATCTCCCTCTTTTAATGTGTAAGATGGAATATTAACTATTTTTCCATTAACTAAAACATGTCTATGAGAAACAATTTGTCTAGCTTCTCTTCTTGTTCTAGCTAAACCTAATCTAAATATAACATTATCAAGTCTTAATTCTAGTAATATCATTAAGTTACTACCACTAATACCTTTCATTTTTTCAGCTCTTTTATATAAATTACGGAAAGGTTTTTCTTGAACACCGTATATAAATTTAGCTTTTTGTTTCTCACGCAATTGAAGTCCATACTCACTAATTTTTCTATTAGTTTTTCCTGTATTTCTTCCTTTTCTATTTTTCTTAACAGTTACTCCAAGATAAGCAGGATTTAAATCTAATGCTCTACATCTTTTTAAAACTGTTGATCTATCAACTGACATTTTAATATTCTCCTTTCTAAAATACTATACTCTTCTTCTTTTTGGTGGTCTACAACCATTATGAGGAATTGGAGTAACATCTTTTATCATAGTTATTTCTAATCCTGCTGTTTGTAAAGCTCTTATTGCAGCTTCACGTCCAGCTCCTGGCCCTTTAACATATACATCAACACTTTTTAATCCATGTTCCATAGCTGTTTTTGAAGCAGTTTCAGCAGCTTGACCAGCAGCATATGGTGTACTTTTTCTAGAACCTTTAAATCCAAGTTCTCCAGCACTAGCCCATGAAATAACATTTCCATTAACATCTGTAATAGAAACTATTGTATTGTTAAAGCTAGAATGAATATGTGCAGAACCTTTATCTATATTTTTTCTTTCTCTTCTTCTAACTCCTGTTTTCTTTACGTTAGCTTTTGCCATTTTGGTTTTTCCCTCCTTATAAAATCTTTAACCATTAAGCTTTTTTGCTTTTACTTACTAATTTTCTTGGGCCTTTTCTAGTACGAGCATTAGTTTTTGTTCTTTGACCTCTAACTGGAAGACCTTTTCTATGTCTAATTCCTCTATAGCATCCAATTTCAGTAAGTCTTTTAATATTTAAAGCAACTTCTCTTCTTAAGTCACCTTCTACCTTATAATCTTCCATTGCTTTTCTAATTTTTGAAACTTCATCATCAGTTAAATCTTTAACTCTAGTATCTGGATTAACACCAGCATCAGAAAGTATTTTTTGTGAACTTGGCAAACCAATACCATATATATAAGTTAAGCCAATTTCTACTCTTTTTTCTCTAGGTAAATCAACTCCTGCTAAACGAGCCATAAATTTTTGCACCTCCAAATTTTATTTTTAATTTTGTATAAATAACTTCGTCTAAAGGTGAAATGCACTTATAACAACACAAAAAATTGAAACAAAAATGGATTGTACTTATTTTTATTTCAATTAAAATTATTGTTTTAAGTCTTTAGACAATATATATGAACATAAATGTGATCCCAAAAACAGCCGCTACACATTTATGTAGATATCTAAAACATTAAATTAACCTTGTCTTTGTTTGTGTTTTGGGTTTTCACAAATAACTCTAACTTTACCTTTTCTTCTGATAATTTTGCATTTTTCGCAAATTTTCTTTACAGATGGTCTTACTTTCATTACTTTTCCCTCCTATTTTAGTTAATTTATGCAATTATAGAATTATTTTGCTCTCCAAGTGATACGTCCTTTAGTTAAATCATAAGGTGATAATTCAAGTTTTACCTTATCACCTGGCAAAATTTTAATATAATTCATTCTTAGTTTTCCGGAAATATGAGCCAAAACTTGATGTCCATTTTCTAATTCAACTTTAAAATTAGTATTTGGAAGAGTTTCAACAACAACTCCTTCAACTTCAATTACATCTTCTTTAGACAAATTTTTTTCCCCCTATAAAAAGTTCGATAAAACGCTCTATAAAGCGTTTTTCTAATTTTTTAATATTTCTTTGCAATAAGCTATTATAGTATATCTTAATTTTAAATTATTGTCAATACTTTTGGTTCATTTTCTGTAATTAAAACTGTATTTTCGTAATGTGCTGAAAGTGATCCATCAGCAGTAACAATTGTCCATCCATCTTCTAATTCCCAAATATCTGGATTTTTTTCTATAACCATAGGTTCAATCGCAAGTGTCATTCCAGGTTCTATTCTTAATCCTCTACCTTTTTTTCCATAATTAGGTATTCCTGGATCTTCATGCATTTCTTTACCAATTCCATGTCCTTGAAATTCTCTTACAACAGAATATCCAAATTTTGTTACATATTCATTTATTGCATAAGAGATATCACCAATTCTATATCCTTTTTTAGCATATTTAATACCTTCCCAAAAAGCCTGTTCAGTAACTTCAACTAACTTTCTAGCTTCTGTACTCACATTTCCTACTAAATGTGTTCTACATGCATCTCCATTATACCCATTTTTTTCTACAACTAAATCTATAGAAATAATATCACCATCCTTAATTATATCTTTTTTCGATGGTATACCATGAATTACAACATCATTTATCGAAGCACAAATTGAGCCTGGAAAATTTGGTACTCCTTTTATACCACTGGGATATCCTTTTTGGGCTGGAGTTCCACCATTTTCTCTTATAAATTTTTCTACTAATTGATCTAATTCATAAGTACTCATACCTGGTTTTATTATTTTAGCAATATATTCATGAGTCCTTGCAGTAAGCTTTCCTACCTCTTTCATTAGTTCTATTTCTCTATTTGACTTTATAGTTACCATTTTAAATACCTCTTTTATCCTATTTAAAATTATAATTATACACAACCTCTATTAAAAATGTTGTTTCTTATCTATAATAAGTGAATTTATATTTTCTAAATTATAATCCTTTATTTTTTAATTCTTCAATTACATCTTGTGCTACTTCATCTTTCATTCTATTTATTCTTTGACTTAAAATTGTTGTATATAATACTCCTGTTTTTTTATAATAATTTACTAATGGAGCTGTTTCTCTATCATAAACTTCTAATCTATTTTTTGCAACTTCTGGTTTTGCATCATCTCTTTGATATAATGGGCTTCCACATTTGTCGCAAATTCCTTCAACTTTTGGTGGATGTAAAATTAAATTATATATACTATTACATTCTTTGTTAGAACAATTTCTTCTATTAGTTGTTCTTTCTAATAATTCATCTCTAGGAGTTTCTAAATTAACTACCATATCTACTTTTTTATTTTCTTTTTCAAGCATTTTATCTAAAGCTTCTGCTTGTTTTAAAGTTCTTGGAAATCCATCAAGAATTACTCCATTTTTTACATCATCTTCATTTAATCTTGAAGTAATCATTTCTAAAACCAAATCATCAGGAACTAATTCTCCTTTATCCATAAAAACTTTAATCTTCTTACCAAACTCTGTCTCCTCTGAAATATTTTTTCTAAATATATCTCCACTAGATATACTTGGAATATTTAATTTTTCTTTTAATATCTCAGCTACAGATCCTTTTCCAGTTGCTGGTGCTCCAAGCATTATTAAAATCATAATTTACCTCCTAATTAAAATAGAGAGGTGAGTACTAATTTTCCTCTAACCTCTCTCACCATTTATTTATTATTTTTCTAAAAATCCTTTATAATGTCTAACAACTAAATGAGACTCTAATTGTTGAACTGTTTCTAAAGCAACTCCTACAACGATAAGAATTGAGGTACCACCAAATGAAATATTTAGATTTGAAAATCTAAGTAACATTGGGAGTATTGCAATCAAGCTTAAATATACTGAACCAAAACATGTTAATCTAACTAAAACATTTTTTATATATTCAGTAGTAGGTTTACCTGCTCTAATTCCAGGTATAAATCCACCCTGTTGTTTTATATTTGTAGAAACTTCCGCTGGATTAAATGTTGCAAATGTATAGAAGAATGTAAATCCAACTATTAATAAGAAATACACAATAGCATTTGCTAATGAATATCCCCATCCCACACTAGATGAAGATGTTGCAATTGAAAAGTTATATAATCCTGCCAAAAATCCAGTTCCACCAATCTTATCAGCTGCAAAAATTTGTATAATCATTGCAGGAAATGTCATAAATGATGAAGCAAAAATTATTGGCATAACACCAGCTAATGCTAATTTAATAGGAATATGTGTATTTTGACCACCATACATTTTTCTTCCAACAACTTTTTTAGCATATTGAACAGGAACTCTTCTTTCAGCTTCTTGTACAAAAACAACAGCTGCAACTAATAATATTGCGCCAACAACTATTGTTAAAGCTTCAATAATTCCTCTTGTGCTAATTCCATTTGAAGAAACTATCAAATTCCATAAAGTTACAAGTCCTGCTGGTAATCTAGAAATAATACCAACAAAGATTAACATTGATATACCATTTCCGACACCCTTATTTGTAATCTGTTCTCCAAGCCATACAAGCATCATTGTACCTGTAAGCAAAGTTAAAACAACTATAGCACCAGTTAAAATTCCTGGATTTATAAACACATCACTATAACTTCTACTATATGATATATAAATTCCTAGAGCTTCAACCAAAGCTAATACTATTGTTAAAATTTTAGTATATCTATTTACTTTAATTTTAGCTACTTCTCCACCTTCCTTCATCATTTTCTCAAGTGAAGGTATTATCATTCCAAGCAATTGTATTACAATTGACGCTGTAATATATGGAGTTATAGACATAGCAAAAATTGAAAGTCTTGAAAAAGCTCCTCCTGATATTGTATCAACTAAGTTAGCTAAACTTGCTGTTGATGATTGCATTTGCTCTGCTATTGCAAATGAATCCACACCTGGAACTACTATATAACACCCTAATCTAAATACTACTATTAATAATAATGTATATAGTAATCTTTTTCTTACGTCAGGTGTTTTAAACGCATTCTTTATCGTTTTAAACAATTAAATCACCTCAATCTTTCCACCTGCAGATTGTATTTTTTCTGCAGCAGCTTTAGTAAATCTTGTTGCTTTAACTGTTAATTTTTTCTCTAAGTTTCCAGTTCCTAAAACAACTATTCCATCGTTAATTTTTCCAATTATTCCTTCTTCAAGTAATGTATCTGGTGTAACTTCAGTAGCTTTTGATTTATTAAGCATTGTTAAAGTTACTTCTGTATATGTTTTTGCATTTATATTTTTAAATCCTCTTTTAGGTAATCTTCTATATAAAGGTGTTTGACCTCCTTCGAAACCTCTTCTAACTCCTCCACCAGATCTTGCTTTTTGACCTTTATGTCCTCTACCAGATGTTTTACCTAATCCAGAACCAATACCACGACCAACTCTTTTTTTAGTTTGAGTTTTTACGGCTGGATGTAGATTTCCTAATTCCATTTTTTGCACCTCCTCTGAAATTGAATTTATTATATAATTAAAATTTATTTTTTACTATACTTTTTATAAAAATTTTAATTATTTTTTTAATACACTTTCAAAAATTACATTATATCACTAACTTTTTTTCCTCTTTTTTTAGCAATATCTTCTACTGTATTCATATTTTTTAATGCTTCCATTGTAGCATAAACAACATTTCTTGGATTATTTGTTCCTATAACTTTTGTTCTGATATCTTGATATCCAGCTAGTTCTAATACTGGTCTTACACTACCTCCAGCTATAATACCAGATCCTTTACTTCCTGGTTTTAACATTACTTTTGCACTTCCAAATTTTCCAACAAATTCATGAGGAATTGTTGTTCCTGCAATTGGAACAGTAATTAAGTTTTTCTTAGCTTCTTCAATAGCTTTTCTTATTGCATCTGGAACTTCAGATGATTTTCCGTTTCCAACACCAATGTGTCCATTTTCATCTCCAACAACAACAACAGCACTGAATCTAAAAGTTCTACCACCTTTTACAACCTTAGCAACTCTATTGATAGCAACAACTTTTTCTTTTAACTCTACTGCTTTTTCTTCCATAGGTTTGTTTTCTCCCTTCAAAATTTTTTATTAGAAATTTAATCCTGCTTCACGTGCTGCTTCTGCAACTGCTTTTACAACACCATGATATATATATCCACCTCTATCAAAAACTACTGTTTCAATTTTTTGAGCTTTTGCTTTTTTAGCTATTGTAGCTCCAATTTCTTTAGCAGCTTCGATATTAGCTTTTTTATTTTTTATTTCTTTATCAAGAGTTGAAACAGATACTAAAGTAACTCCTTTAACATCATCAATTATTTGAACTCTTATATTTTTATTTGATTTATTAACAGCAAGTCTTGGACACTCAGATGTTCCACTTATTTTTGTACGAACTCTTTTATGTCTTCTTTGTCTTTCTGCTGATCTATCTATCTTTGTAATCATTTATAACTCCTTTCTAGGTTTCCATCTAGGGGTTTATATAATCCCTCCTTTAAGGGATTATATAAACCCCTAAAGTTCACTTAAATTTAACCTAATTTGAACATTTAATTCTATTACAAATTAATTTTATTTCTTACCAGCTTTTCCTTCTTTACGTCTAATAACTTCTTCAGCATATTTAATACCTTTTCCTCTATATACTTCTGGTGGTCTCTTAGTTCTAATAACAGCAGCTGTTTGACCAACAACTTCTTTATCAATTCCTCTAACAATTATTTCATTAGGATTTGGTACATCAAAAGTTATTCCTGCTGGTGCTTCCATCTCAACTGGATGTGAATATCCTAGAGTAAGAACTAAGTTATTTCCTTTTTTCTGAGCTCTATATCCAACACCATTTATCTCTAATTTTCTTTGGAATTCATTAACTGTTCCTTCTATCATATTGTTTATTAATGTTCTTGTTAAACCATGTAAACTTCTGTTTGCTGGTTCGTCATCTGGTCTTGTAACTGTAATAACATTTCCTTCAAGAGAAACTTTCATATTTTTATGTATTTCTCTTTCTAAAGTACCTTTTGGTCCTTTTACAGTAATCTTTTGACCATCTATTTTTACTTCAACGCCAGCTGGTACCGTAATAGGTTTATTTCCTATTCTTGACATTTGAGTTTTCCCTCCTTCTCTGATATTAGCATTATAAAAATGCTTTTATAAAATTTCTTTATTTATATTTTTATTGTAAAATTATTATTTATAAGCTATGAGATTACCAAACATAAGCAATAACTTCTCCACCTATACCTAATTCCCTAGCTTTTTTATCTGTAATAATTCCTTTTGATGTAGAAATTAAAGCAATTCCTAAACCGTTTAATACTTTTGGTAATTCATCTTTTGATGCATATATTCTTAAACCAGGTTTACTTATTCTTCTTAAACCATCTATAACTCTATTACCTTTTTCGTCATATTTTAATGTTATTCTGATAATTCCTTGAACTCCATCATCTATTTCATCAAAAGCTTTTATATAACCTTCTTCAAGTAATGTTTCTGCAATAGATTTCTTAATTTTTGATGCTGGAACATCAACTGTTTTAAATTTAGCACTATTTGCATTTCTTATTCTTGTTAACATATCTGCAATTGGGTCAGTTGTATTCATTTTTACCCTCCTTCTATTTCATATATTTTAATTTTGATTCAAAAGCATGTATTACAAAACAGACTTCTATTATCTAACAAAGTAATACAAATTTATAAATCTAAATTTTTACCAACTAGCTTTTTTAACTCCAGGTATTTCTCCTTTATGAGCTAATTCTCTAAAGCAAACACGGCAAATTCCATATTTTCTTATATAAGAATGTGGTCTTCCACAAATTTTACATCTATTATATTCTCTTGTTTTATATTTTTGTGGTCTAGCACATTTTACTTTTAAAGATTTTTTAGCCATTAATTTTTTCTCCTTTCTTAATGGATCTCTTTAATATTGCACAGCAATTAATTTCTAAAAGGCATTCCTAATAATTTTAACAACTCTTTTGCTTCTTCATCTGATTTAGCAGATGTAACAAATATTATATCCATACCTCTTAATTTATCAATCTTATCATATTCAATCTCAGGGAATATTAATTGTTCTTTAACACCCATTGAATAATTTCCTCTTCCATCAAAAGAATTTCCTGAAACTCCTCTAAAATCTCTAACTCTTGGAAGAGCTACATTAAATAATTTATATGCAAAATCATACATTTTTCCAGATCTTAATGTAACTTTGCAACCTATTTTGGCTCCTTCTCTTAATTTAAAAGCAGCAATTGATTTTTTTGCCTTTGTTACAATTGGTTTTTGTCCAGTTATTAATGACAAATCATTCATTGCATTATCTAAAGCTTTAGGATTATCTTTAGTTTCTCCTAAACCAACATTTAAAACTATTTTTTCTAATTTAGGAACTTCCATAATAGAAGAATAGTTAAATTTTTTCATTAATGCTGGAACTACTTCTTTTTCATATTGTTCTCTTAATTTTTCCATTATTTATTTTCCTCCTTCCATTAATTATTTTAATTTAGCACCGCATTTTTTACATACACGTACTTTTTCATCTTTTTCAATTTTATATTCAACTCTTGTTGTTTTCTTACATTTTGGGCAAACTACTCCTGCCTTTGAACTAGGAATAGCACATTCTTTAGATATTATTCCACCTTCATCCCCTTGTTTTCTAGGTTTCATATGTTTTTTTCTAACATTAACACCTTTTACAACGATTTTTGAATCTTTTGGTATAATTTCTATAACTTCTCCAGTCTTATCTTTATCATTTCCAGATAAAATTTTTACTGTATCACCTTTTTTTATTCTCAATTTATTCACCTCTTTACCATAAATAGTTTGATCTCTAATACCTGTTTTGCAAAACTAACCAACACTTTCTATAATTTAGAAAAATTAAAGAACTTCTGGAGCTAAAGATAAAATTTTTAAATAATTTTTATCTCTTAATTCTCTTGCTACAGGTCCAAATATACGAGTTCCTTTTGGTGTTCCGTCATCACGAATTATAACAGCTGCATTTTCGTCAAATTTTACATAAGATCCATCAGCTCTTCTTGCACCTTTTTTTGTTCTAACTACAACAGCTTTTACAACTTCACCTTTTTTTACAACGCCACCTGGTGTTGCTGATTTAACAGAAGCAATTATAATATCTCCTATTTTAGCATATTTTCTATATGAACCACCTAAACATCTGATACACATTAACTCTTTTGCACCAGTGTTATCAGCTACTTTTAATATAGTTTGTTGTTGTACCATTTAGGTTACCTCCTTACTTAATTTTCTTATTTAATAACAGCTTTTTCTACAATTTCAACAACTCTCCATCTTTTATCTTTAGATAAAGGTCTTGTTTCCATTATTTTTACTTTATCTCCTGCTTTGCAAGCATTCTCTTCATCATGAGCTTTAACTTTTAATGTTCTTTTTACAGTTTTCTTATAAATAGGATGAGCAACACTTGTTTCAATTGCAACTACAACTGTTTTATCCATTTTATCAGAAACAACTTTTCCAATTAATGTTTTACGAAGATTTCTTTCTCCCATTTTTGGATTTCTCCTTTCCTAAAAATTATTTTACACCTTTTAATTCTCTTTCTCTAAGAACAGTTTTTACTCTAGCTATTTCCTTTTTTACTTCCTTAATTCTCATTGGATTATCAAGTCCATTTGTAGCTAGACTAAATCTTAATTTAAATAATTCAGATTTTAATTCAACTAATTCTTTTTCTAAATCTGGTGAAGACATTTCTTTTATTTTACTATTCTTCAACTTGATCACCACCTATTTCTCTTTTTACGAATTTTGTTTTTACTGGTAATTTGTGTCCAGCAAGTCTTAAAGCTTCTCTAGCCACATCTTCTGATACACCAGCTATTTCAAACATAACTCTTCCTGGTTTAACAACTGCAACCCAAAATTCTGGAGCTCCTTTACCTTTACCCATACGAGTTCCAAGAGGTTTTGTTGTTACTGGTTTATCTGGGAAAATTTTTATCCAAACTTTTCCACCTCTTTTTATATAACGAGTCATTGCAACTCTGGCAGCTTCTATTTGATTAGCTCTTATCCATCCAGCATCTAAAGCTTGAAGTCCATATTCACCTTCATTTACTACATTACCTCTAGTTGCTTTTCCTCTATTTCTACCTTTTTGCATTTTTCTATATTTTGATCTTTTTGGCATTACTGGCATTAGTCATTACCTCCTTCTACTGTTTTTTTAGAAGGAAGAATTTCACCTTTATATATCCATACTTTTACACCTATTTTTCCATAAGTAGTATCAGCTTCAGCAAATCCATAATCAATGTCTGCTCTGATTGTTTGAAGTGGTATAGTACCATCTTTATAAAATTCTGTTCTAGCCATATCAGCTCCAGCAAGTCTTCCTGAAACTGCTGTTTTAATACCTAAAGCTCCTGCTTTCATAGATTTTTGCATACATTGTTTCATTGCTCTTCTAAAAGATATTCTTCTTTCTAATTGACCTGCGATATTTTCAGCAACAAGTTGTGCATCTATATCAACATTTTTAACTTCTACAATATTTAAATTAACTTCTTTATTTATCATTTTATGAAGTTCTTGTTTTAAACTTTCAGCTAAATTTCCACCCTTTCCAATAACTAATCCTGGTTTAGCTGTATAAACATTTACTTTTACAAATTTAGCAGTTCTTTCAATTTCAATTTTTGAAATACCACTAGCATATAATTTCTTCTTAACATATTTACGAATTTGGTTATCTTCTACTAAATAGTCTGCAAAATTTTTTGAATCAGCATACCATCTAGAACTCCAATCTTTAATAACACCTACTCTTAATCCATTTGGATGAACTTTTTGTCCCATGTCGTAAATATCCTCCTTTCTTTTTATTTGCTTTCTCTTAATACTATTGTTATGTGACTTGTTCTTTTTCTAATTCTAACTGCAGATCCTTTTGCTGCTGGTCTTATTCTTTTTAGAGTAGGACCTTGATTTGCATAAATTTCTGATACATAAAGATTTGCTCTATTCATAAAGTGATTATTTTCAGCATTTGCAATAGCTGATTTTAACAATTTCTCTAATATTTCACTTGATGCTTTTGGAGCAAATTTTACAATTGCTAAAGCTTCATCAACTTTTTTTCCTCTTAATAAATCTGCTACTATTTTAACTTTTCTAGCAGATATTCTAGCGTATTTAAGAGTTGCTTTAGCTTCTGCTACTGTAACTTCTTTCTCTTCCACTGTTATATCCTCCTTTATTCTCTCTTAGATATATATAATCATTTTATTGTTTTGTTGTTTTATCTCCGCTATGTCCTTTGAAAGTTCTAGTTTGAGCAAATTCTCCAAGTTTATGTCCAATCATTTCTTCTGAAATATATACTGGAACATGTTTTCTTCCATCATGAACAGCGATTGTGTGACCAACCATTTCTGGATAAATAGTTGATGCTCTTGACCATGTTTTTAAAACTTCTTTTTTTCCTGTTTCATTCATAGCAACTATTCTTTTCATAAGTTCTGGTGCTACAAAAGGAACCTTTTTAGATGATCTTGACATATTTATCTCCTTTCTTGATAATCAAGTGTTATAGACGAGCGTTGCTCGTCTGACGAACAAACTTAAATAGAAGTTTAATTCGAAAACATTTGACTTATTTTCTTCTCTTAACGATAAACTTATTTGATAATTTCTTTTTATTTCTTGTTTTATATCCAAGTGCTGGTTTACCCCAAGGAGTCATTGGTCCTGCGTGTCCAACTGGAGCTCTACCTTCACCACCACCATGAGGGTGATCATTAGGGTTCATAACAGATCCTCTAACAGTTGGTCTAATTCCCATATGTCTTTTTCTTCCTGCTTTACCCAATTTTATATTTTCATGATCTGAATTTCCGATAGTTCCTATTGTTGCTCTAGAATTTACAGAAATAAGTCTCATTTCTCCTGATGGAAGTCTTACGTGAGCATAAGCTCCTTCCTTAGCCATAAGTTGTGCTTCTTGTCCTGCACTTCTAACTAATTTTCCACCTTGACCTGGATTTAATTCTATATTATGAATCATTGTACCAACAGGTATTTTTGCTATTGGCATAGCATTTCCTGGTTTAATATCTGCATTTTCACCTGAAATAACCTTATCTCCATCTGTTAGACCTTGTGGAGCTAAGATATAACTCTTTGTTCCGTCTTCATATTGAATTAAAGCTATATTTGCACTTCTGTTAGGATCATATTCAATACCCATAACTGTAGCAAACATATCATCTTTCTTTCTTTTAAAATCTATTACTCTATATTTTTGTCTATTTCCTCCACCTTGATGTCTTACTGTAATTCTACCATAAGAATTTCTTCCAGCATTTTTTCTCTTTTTTTGTAATAAAGATTTTTCTGGAGTTTTTTTAGTGATTTCTTCATAAGTTGAAGAAGTCATATTTCTTCTTGATGGTGTATATGCATTATAATGTTTAATTCCCATTTTTAATTCTCCTATTCTTCTTTAATTATTTAAGGGATTATTTTCCTGGCCCTTACCAGTTATTTATATTTACTAGATTATTTATCTGGAGTAAGAGTAAATATATTATTTTATTTTTATACACTTGTAAATGCGTCTATTGAATCATTATATTTTTTTGAAATCTTAACTTCTTTTCCACCTTTACTTAAATAAGTTTTTTCAGAAGCATTTGTATCTATTGTAACAATAGCTTTTTTCCAATCTG
Organism: uncultured Clostridia bacterium; assembly: GCA_947631185.1. Classification (GTDB taxonomy): domain Bacteria; phylum Bacillota; class Clostridia; order TANB77; family CAG-508; genus Scatovivens. The sequence continues at coordinate 58,428 of CANRKJ010000003.1, forward strand.
AAGTTTTTCCAACATGAACACCAACTCTTTTTTCTTTTCCTTTAACATTCATAGTGTTTACTTTTAAAACTTTTACTTCAAATAATTTTTCAACAGCATTTTTTATTTCAACTTTAGTTGCTTTTTTTGCAACTTTGAAAGTGTATTTTCCTTCTTGTAAATCTAAGTTACTTTTTTCTGTAACAACTGGTGCTATAATAATATCTTCAGCTACCATTATGCATACACCTCCTCTAATTTTTTAACTGAATCAACAGTTAATATAAGTTTATTGTATTTTAATAAATCATAAACATTTATTGTAGAAACTGAAGAAGTTCTGATTCCTTCAATATTTCTTGCAGATTTTTGAACTTTTTCATCACTTGCAGGTATAACGATTAATGCTTTTCCTTCAATTTTTAAATTATTCATTGCATCTGCCATTTGTTTTGTTTTGATTTCTTTAAAATCAAATTTATCAACAACTACTAAATTGTTTTCTAATACTTTTGAGCTTAGTAAAGATTTGATTGCTAATCTTTTTTCTTTCTTATTTACTCTATATTTATAAGAACGTGGTTTTGGTCCTAAAGCTATACCACCTTTTATCCATTGTGGAGCTCTTATAGATCCTTGTCTTGCTCTACCAGTACCTTTTTGTCTCCAAGGTTTTCTTCCACCGCCTCTTACTTCACTTCTTGTTTTTGTACTTTGTGTTCCTTGTCTTTGATTAGCTAAATAGTTAACTAATACACTGTGTACAATTGCTTCATTTGGTTTAATTCCAAATACTTCTTCTTTTAATTCTATATCACTAACCTTTTTACCAGCTACACTATATACTTCTACTTTTGGCATTTAAAATTCCTCCTTCCTTCTATTTAGCAGCTTTTACGCTTAATCTTATTTTTAATATGCTTCCTTTATTTCCAGGAACACTTCCTTTAACTAAGATAGCATTTTTATCTAAATCAACTTTAACTATTTTTAAATTTTGAATAGTTACTGTATCTACACCCATATGTCCTGGTAATTTTTTCCCTTTAAAAACTCTACCTGGAGTTGATGTAGATCCCATTGAACCTGGTCTTCTATGATACATAGAACCATGTCCCATTGGACCTCTATGTTGTCCATGACGTTTAATAACACCTTGGAAACCTTTTCCTTTTGTGGTTCCTTGAATATCAACTGATTCTCCATCAGCAAATATTGATGCATTAATTTCATCTCCAATTTTTACATCAGAAATATCTCCTCTAAATTCTCTTAAATGTTTTGCAAGTTTAACATTTGCTTTAGTAAAATGACCTTTTTCTGGTTTATTTAATTTTGATTCTTTTACTTCTTCAAATCCTAGTTGAACTGCATCATATCCGTCAGTTTCTGTTGTTTTTAATTGTACCACTTGGCAAGGTCCAGCTTCTATAACTGTAACTGGAATAACTGTACCATTTTCATCAAATACTTGAGTCATTCCAACTTTTCTTCCTATAATTGCTTTCATTTTAAAATTCCTCCTAACTATTGGCTTACAGGTATATTATCTAAACATACTTGTGAGCTTGGCTTTTGAAACTTTTTGCGTTTCGATTTTAATTTTTATAATTTGATTTCTATATTAACACCAGCTGGTAATTCTAATTTCATTAAACTATCAACTGTTTTTTGTGTTGGATAAAGAATATCAATAACTCTTTTGTGTGTTCTCATTTCAAATTGTTCTCTAGAATCTTTGTCTTTATGTGGAGAACGTAATATAGTTACTACTTCTTTTTCTGTTGGAAGTGGAATAGGTCCTGAAACTTTTGCTCCTGTTCTCTTAGCAGTATCTACTATTTTTTCAGCAGACTGATCTAAAACAACATAATCATAAGCTTTTAGTCTTATTCTGATTTTGTCACTTCCTACACTAGTTTTTGTTGCCATTTTTATTTTCCCTCCTTAATAATATTTACGGTTAACGGCAAGTTATAAACGCACCCGAGTGTTTTGAATACACCCATTTTTAAATCCAAGCCTTCTTTTGTAATTCAACAATAATTTAATTGAATTCAAATTTACCTGGATAAGTGCTTATTTCAAACTTATCGCCCGGTCTAAGCCAAGACATACTCCGCAGGAGTTCCCTCCACCTAGCTGAAATATTTAGGTGTAGCCACATCCTACTTCATCGCAAATCTATACGCATTTGCTATTATACTATCTAAGTTGCTATTTGTCAACCATTTTTTGGAAAATAATAATTGTTTTTATTTTTCTGTGGAATACTTTTATATAATAGGAAAGGATTACTTTCCTATTATATAAAAAAATCGCCCCAAAAGGGGCGGTCAATCTACCACAAAAGTCTTTTTTTCAATTTTACAAAATTATACAGATTAATCCACTACTTCCTTCATTAACCACTCTTTGAAGAGTTTCTCTTAATTTATTCTGTGCTTCTTCTGGCATTCTTGCAAGTTTATTTTGTAACCCCTCATTTACAAGTTCATGTAAACTTTTTCCAAAGATATTTGACTCCCATATTTTTGTTGGATCACTCTCAAATTCAGAAAGTAAATATTTTACTAAATCTTCTGACTGTTTTTCTGTTCCCACAATTGGAGATACTTCTGTTTCTGTATCAATTTTTATCATATGAATTGATGGTGCCTTTGCCTTTAATTTTACTCCATACCTCTGACCTTGTTTTATAATTTCTGGTTCATCCAAAATTAAATCATCAATTCCAGGATTTACAATTCCATATCCTTTTTCATTCACTTCATGAATTGCATATGATAATTTCTCATATTCTTTATTTACTTTTGAAAAATTCATAATTGTTGTAAATAATTCTCCCTCATCTTTAATATCAATACCAGATATATTTGATAAAGTTTGATAAAATAATTCATCTTTAAGTATTACTTCTATAGTAGCACTACCTGTTCCTAAATCTATTTCAGATAAATCCACTCTTTGTATATTTTCATTATTATTTAGATTATTATAAGTATTTGAAATATCTTTTAAGCATTTGACATCCATAAAAGTATTTCTTACATCTTCAAATAAATCACTTTTTAAATTATCTTCTAAATTTAAACTATTAAACCATCTTGGCAAGTTAACATTTATTCTTTCTATACTAAATTCATAAAGTAATTTTGAAAAGATTTGATTCATATCATTTTCATTTAAATTATTACAACTAACTGGAATTACCGTACTTGAATATTTCTTCTCTAGTTCTTTAGCTAAATTTAAAGTCTCATTACTATTTGGATTTATACTGTTTAATAAAACAATATATGGTTTATTTAAATCCTTAAGTTCATTTATAACTCTTTCTTCTGCTTCTTCATAATCATTTCTAGGAATATCAGTTATAGTTCCATCTGTTGTAACTACAATTCCTACAGTAGAATGTTCTACTATTACTTTTTTAGTTCCAAGTTCTGCAGCAACTTCAAATGGCATTTCCTCTTCTGACCATGGAGTTTTTACCATTCTAGGTGCTTCATCTTCCAAATATCCTATGGCATTATTTACAAGATATCCTACACAATCAACAAGACGTGTTTTTAATTTTACATTTCCATCTAGCTTTATTTCTATAGCCTCATTTGGAATAAATTTTGGTTCAGTGGTCATTATAGTTCTTCCACCTGCACTTTGAGGTAATTCATCTATAGCCCTTTCTTTTTTATACGAATTCTCAATATTGGGCAATACTAAAAGTTCCATGAATTTTTTTATAAAAGTAGATTTTCCAGTTCTAACTGGTCCAACTACACCAACATATATATCTCCTCCAGTTCTTTTTTCAATATCCTGATATATTTCGTAATTCTCCATAAAATAATATCCTCCTATACATTTTGTACTATTTACTTAATGTATATTAGTAAATAAAAAAAATATTACATTTAATTTAATATTTTGAATAAATTTCTTTTTTTTGAAAACAATAACAAAAAGAATAAAAAGGAATTGACAAATGAATATAAAAAGTATTTTAAAAAAAACATTTTTTTATGATAAAGAAAATGAACATGATTTTATACTTCCTCATAATCCTAACAATATTAGTTTTAACCCTTTAGATGAGGATATAAACATTTCAAAATCAATAAAACAAAATATGAAATATTTAAAAATCAAATATAATTCACTAATAAATAGCGACATTATATTTAGAAATTTTACAATTACCATTAATGAAATAAATTTAAAAGCTTTTTTAATTTTTATAGATGGAATGGTAGATAATGATTCTATAAATAATAATATATTAACTCCATTACTTTTAAAGAATAATATAAGAATGTCTACAAAAACTACTAATAAAAATATAAATAAAAATCATAAAATTAAACTTGATAAATTTATTTACAAGAAATTAATTCCACAAAATAATATAAAAACAGAGACAAAATTTAAAACTGTTTTAAATAAAATAAATTCCGGATTTTGCATTTTATTTATTGATAAATGTGATAAAGCTTTTTGTATTGAAGCAAAAAATATTAAAGGAAGAACAAATGGTGAACCGAAAAACGAAACAATTATAAGAGGAGCTCAAGAAGCTTTTGTAGAAAATATAAGAATAAATACTGGTCTTATTCGAAGAACTATCAATAACGAAAATTTAGTTATTGAAAACATTTCTATAGGAGATATAACCCAAACTTCTATAGCAATTTGCTATATTTCTAATTTAACAAATGATGATTTAGTTGCAGAAGTAAAATATAGACTTCAGAATTTAGATATAGATTATTTAATATCTTCTGGACAATTAGAACAATTTATTTCAGATAAACCATCATTATATCCAGAAATACTTTCTACAGAAAGGAATGATAAAACTTGTAATTATATTCTTGCAGGAAGAGTAGCTATACTAGTTAATGGTACACCATATGCTTTAATAGTCCCAGCTGTTTTCACAGATTATTTAACATCACCCGAAGATTTAAATTTAAATTATTTCTATGGAAAATTTATGCGTTTAATAAGAGCAATAGCATTCTTTTTTTCTATTTTTCTCCCTGGTTTTTATATTGCAATCACATCATATCACCAAGAACTCATTCCGTCTGAACTCTTATTTGCAATAGCTGGCGCCAGAGAAGGAATACCATTTCCAATTATTTTTGAAATTATTTTAATGGAAGTATCTTTTGAACTTATTAGAGAAGCTGGAATAAGAGTTCCATCACCTTTTGGACAAACAATAGGAATAATAGGAGCTCTAGTATTAGGTGAAGCTGCAGTAAGTGCTAATATAGTAAGCCCAATCTTAATTATTATTGTAGCATTTACTGGAATATGTAATTTTGCTATTCCTGATTATGCTTTAAGTTTTGCTTCAAGAATTTTAAGGTTTTTTTATGTTATTCTAGGATATATTGCAGGTTTATTAGGTATAACAACCGGATTTTTCATACATTTTGCCTATATATCACAACTAAAATCATTCGGTGTACCATATCTTGCACCATATATTCCTTATTCAAGTTTAGAAAAAAATTCTTCTTATAGTGTAAAACCTATTTGGAAAAGAGAACACAGAAGTGAATATTTAAATACAAAAAAGCCTAAATCAGAAAACAAAATAAGTATGAAATGGAAAAAATATTAAAAGGATGGAAAAATAAATGAGTAAAAAAATATCAGGATTTGAAGCATTCTGTATTCTTATTACATTTTCTGTTAATGGAATATTATTAAATGCTCCAAAAATTCTTATAAGTGATTCTGGAACAGGAGCTTTCTTAAGCTCAATTTTAATTGGAATAATAGGATTAATTTTTTTAATTTTTTTAAATAAATTATTAGATAAATTTCCGTCTTCAGATATTATAGATATTTCTAACTATTTAGGCGGAAAAAAATTAAGCTTTTTTGTTGGATTACTATTTATAGCTATTTTGCTATTTATAATATGTGTATATATAGCACAGTTTGTTGTATTAATTAGAACTGTATATTTTAAAAATTCACCAATGATTTTTATTTTATTATTTTTTGCAATAGCAATATTGATTTGTAATTTAAATGGTTTTGGAGCAGTAAAAAAATCTATATGTTTTTATTTTCCTGTTTCAATTTTAGCTTTTACAATTGTAGCAACATATAATATTCCTGAATTTTCTGTAATAAATGTAACACCTTTTTTTGGTGAATCTTTTAAAAACACTCTTATATCTGGGAGTTCAAATATATTTATTTTTACTAATTTTATTTTTATTTATTTTTTACTCCCTTTTTTAGATACAAAAAAAAATCTAAAAAAGATAACAATAACATCCTTTGTAATTTCATGGACATTACTTATTTTAATTGTTACTAGTATACTATCATTTTATCCCTTGAATAATGGAATCACAGATATAAATTCTATTTACAGTTTAACAAGAAGAATTGAATTGAGCCAATTCATACAAAGATCTGATGCTTTATTTGTTACAATAGCACTATTTTCTTGTATGTCCTATTTATCATTTCTATTTTACTTAATTACATTAATTTTAAAGAAACTTTTTTTAGTAGAAAATGAAAAAATGTTATCATATCCTCTAATAACTTTTATTATTGGATTAACTTATCTAATGATTACTTCAAATATCTATAAAAATAATGGAGCAAGTGCTTTCAAAATTTTATTTAATTTTACTATATATATAATTTCATTTTTAATACTAATTTTTTCAGCAAGAAAAAAGAAAAAATCAAAACAATAATTTAAATTGGAGTTAATATAATGAAAAAAATATGTATTTTACTAATTTTATTAATAGCTATATTATTTTTTTTAACTGGATGTTACGATGCTGTTAGTCTAGAAAAATATGCATATGTAATGGCAATTGCTATAGATTCTAGTGAAACATCAAATATCAAACTTACTGTTCAAGTTGCTAGTTCATCTCAAAGTAGTGATTCTTCATCAAGTAGCCAATCTACAACAAATGAAATATTTTCTGCAGATTGTGAAACTATTAATATTGGGTTAAATATTATTAATAATTTTTTAAGTAAAAAACTTAACTTGTCACACTGCACAGCAATTATATTTTCAGAAGATATTGCCAAAAAAGGAGTAGAAAACTATATAAATTCACTTGCAAACAATCCAGAAATTAGACCTGGTACTCATGTTTTAATTTGTCAAACTAAAGCAACAGACATTTTGGATAATGTTTCAAAATCAGGTGAGCAATTTTCTTCAAGATATTACGAATTTGTAATTAATTCAGTAGAATCAACAGGCTATTCCGCTCAATCCGAATTTGGAAGATTTTTTTATGACATGAATAGTAATTTGCAAATTCCAACAGCAAATTACATTACAGTAACAAATGATGGAGTAGTTCAATCTGTTGGTATAGCATTATTTAAAGGAGATAAATTTCAAACCTTTTTAAATCCACTAGAATCATTAGCACATCTTATAACTACAAATCATTTACAAGAAAGTATAATAACTATACCGAATCCATATAACGAAAATTCAAGTATGGATATCTCAATAAAAAAATTAAAAAATTCAAAACATGAAATAAAATTAATAAATGGAAAACCTTTTATTGAATCTAAAATTTATATTTCAGGAAAAATAGTAAATATGCCATCTCTTTCAGAAAATGATAATCTTAAAGTTATAGAAGAGAGTTTAAATAATTACATTGAGGCTCTTGTTGAAAATTATTATTATGTTATTATAAAAAAATATAATCTAGATTTAGCTAATTTTTCTGATACTATATCTAGCAATTATTTAACCCAAAGTGACTTTGAAAAAATAAACTGGAATAATATTTATAAAGACAGTTTTTATAATGTTTCAGTTAGTTCAAAAGTTAATACAAATATATTTACAAAAAAATAATTATTTTCAAAATAAATATACACATTTGAAAGGAATGAAAAAATGAAAGCAATAGCAATTATTATAATGTTATTTTGCACTATAAAAGGCATTTTTTATGCAAAATATGAATTCACCAAAAATGAAAATTTAATAGGATCTATTTTTATATTATTTTTCTCTGTTTTAGGATTAACATTAAGTTCTTTTCTGTTAATAGTTTAAGAATTTATAATAAAAAAAGCTTATCTAATTTTTATTTGGATAAGCTTTTTTATTTTTAATTTTCTTTCTTTATATTAATTTCTAATACTTTATCTTTTAATTCTTTCTCTATATTTAATAATTCCTTTTCTGCTTCTTGTCTCTTTGTTCTACCCTGCTCATGAATCTCAAGAACTTTGTCTAATGTTTCTATAACATCTTTATTAGTTTTCTTTAATGTTTCTATATCAACAATTGATTTTTCTGATTCTTCTGCTACTTCTATTGTTCCTTGCTTTAATAATTCACTATTTTTCTTAAGCATATCATTTGTTAAATTTGTAACTTGTCTTTGTGCTCCCAAAGCATTTTTAGCATTTGCAATTCCTAAAGCAATAACCATTTGATTTTTCCATAAAGGAATGGTGTTTATTATTGAACTTTGTATTTTTTCAACAAGTTCTGTATCATTATTTTGAATCATTCTAATTTGAGGAGCCATTTGAATTGAAATTATTCTAGTAGTTTTTAAATCATATATTTTTTTCTCAAATCTATTTATCATATTATTCATATCATTAACTTTTTGGATATCCACTTGATCTCCACTTTCTTGTGCTTTAGCTTGCAATTCAGGTAATGTAACTGTTCTTAATTCTTCTAATTTTTTTTCACCTGCTATTATATACAAAGATAATTCTTTAAAATATTCTAAATTTTTTTCATACATTTTATCAAAAATATTTATATCTTTTAGCATTTGCAATTTATAATTTTCTAATTGTTTTTCTATTTTATCTATATTATTTTCTACTTTATCATATTTTGCAATCAATTTCATTGCCTGTTTCTTAATACTATTAAAAAATCCAAATAATCCAGGTTTACCAGATTGACCAACCTCTGTATCAAAATCTTTAATTTGAACCACCAAATCTGTTAATAAATCTCCAACTTCACCTGTTTCTTTAGTTTTTACACTCTCAAGTACACTATCTGAAAATGCAGATATTTTATTTTGAGCAACAGAACCGTATTGTAAAATTTGAGTAGTATCTGTAACATCAACTTTTTGTATAAATTCATCAATTGCCTCTTTCTCAGCTTTTTCTAAATTATCATAATTTAATGAATTTTCAACTGTTTCTTCAGCAACTTTTTTATCTGATGTAGAAATATCATTTTTTATTTTTGTGGTATCTAAATCACTTTCTAATTTTAGCTCAATGTTATCACTCATTATAACATTCCTCCCATTTATAAAATTATAAATATTTTATTACAATCCTTACTATTATGTCAAGTTATAATCATAATAATATTTAGTAATATAATTTTAGCATATAATAATTTCAATATTTTTAATTTAGGTATTGCAAAAACAAAAAAATTACTGTATAATTTTTGATGTGTGATTTAGGGGTGTAGTTCATCGGTAGAATAAGAGTCTCCAAAACTCCAGAGGAGGGTTCGATTCCTTCCACCCCTGCCATATAATAAAATAATTAAAAAATGAATAGTGAAAAATATAGAATATATTTAAATATATAAAAAGTTCTGTATTATTCACTATTCATTTTTATTATATACAAATAATACAATTTTTTTCTTAAATTATTTTAAAATTGGAGGTTATATGTTTAAAAAATTTTTTTCTTTTTATTTTATATCTATTTTCTTTTTAGTTATTCTTATATATTATTTTAATAATTTCAATACTGAACTATCAAATAATTCTAATTTTTCTTATAATCAAAACTATTATTTTTCAAATTCAGGTTTTAATTGGCCTGTTCCGGGAAATTATACTATTACTTCTCAATTTGGACCTAGAAGAGCTCCAACACGGTGGTGCATCATCTAGCCATTCTGGAATAGATATAGGTGTAGTTCCTAATACAAATATCTACTCTGTTTTAGGCGGACAAGTTATATTTACAGGCTTTAGCGGTGCAGGTGGCTTTACTATAACAATACATAGCAATGAATTTGATATTTCTTATTGTCATGTTTCTCCGAATTATATAGTTTCTGTTGGAGATATAGTAAATCCAAATACAATAATTGGATTTGTTGGTCCAAAATATGTTGAAAATGTTCCTAACAATCCTTATCATGACTCAACAGGAAAGCCAACTAATGGGGCCACTACTGGCCCTCATCTTCATCTTACAATAAAAAAAGACGGCATTGCCGTCAATCCTTTAAACTATTTTAATTTAAACTAATCTTCATCTCCCCAGTCCAATGAAATTATATTATCACATTCTGGACATCTCATTTCATTTTTTGAAGAATCATATTCTATTAGAAAATTAAAATTGCAATATGGACATGTAATTGGTTCTAAATCTAAAGGAACAGTATCTTCAATAAAATCCTTTTCGATTTTTGTAACCAAATTTTCTATATTAGTAATTTTATCCTCTAATTTATCAATTTTTCTTTCATATTTTTTTATATTAGATTCAATATCTGCAGTATAACTAAGTGTTAAATCAGAAATTTGACTTTTTACAAAATCTAATAATTCTTTATCATCGCCAATTTTATTTTCTAATTTTTTAATAATTTCATTATATTTTTTGCTTATCATTAAAAGCTCCTTAAAATTAAAGTCTTTCCATATATTGACCAGTTCTAGTATCAATTCTAATAACATCACCAATATTAACAAATAATGGAACTTGTATTTCTAATCCATTTTCAAGAGTAGCTGGTTTACCAGAAGTTGTACTAGTATTTCCAGCAAATCCTGGTTCTGTATATGTAACTTCTAATTCAACAAACATTGGTGGTTCAACTGCAAATACATTACCTTTGTAGCTAAGCATTGTAACATTCATATTTTCCTTAATATATTTTAAAGCATCTCCAATTTGTTCAGCATTAAGTGGTGTTTGTTCATAAGTATTATTATCCATAAAATAATATAATTCTCCATCATTATATAAATATTGCATATCACTTTTCTCTATTTCTGCACCTTGTAATTTTTCTGATGGATTAAAAGTTCTTTCTAAAACAGAACCTGATATAACATTTTTTAATTTTGTTCTAACAAAAGCTGCTCCTTTTCCAGGTTTTACATGTTGAAATTCTACTACTTTAAATACATTTCCATCTAATTCAAAAGTTGTTCCATTTCTTAAATCTCCTGCCATATATACATCTGCCATAATATTATCCCTCTTTCTTTCTTTTTTTAACTCAATATATAATACCATAATTTGCTAGTATAATCAAGTTTTTTTATAATTTTAATTCAATTAATTCCTTTTCACTTTTAGTTAATCTTTCACATTTAATTCCACCAACTAAAACTGTATCTTCAATTCTAATTCCATATTTTCCAGGGAAATAAACTCCTGGTTCATCTGTAATTACCATATTTTTTTTCAAAATAAAATCATTTTTATGACTAATTGTAGGTGCCTCATGGATATCCAAGCCAACGCCATGACCAAATGAGTGAAATAATTCATAATTATTTTTTTGATAATTATATACTCTATATGAAATTTCTGTTTTCAAATTAACCCCATCTCTTAAAGATTTTAATAGAGTTTCTTGTTCTGATAAAACAAATTTATAATTTTCTTTAAATTCCTCTGGTGCACTACCAATATAAATTGTTCTTGTACAATCTGAACAATACCCATTTACTTTACATCCAAAATCAATAAGTAAAGTCTCATTTCCTTCTATTTTTTTATCAGTTGGAACTGCATGCGGAATTGATGAATTTTTTCCTGAAGCGACAATTGTATCAAAAGATAGATCATCTGCACCAGCTTTAATCATAAAATCTCGCATCTCCTCAGCTATTTCCTTTTCTGTCATTCCTATTTGAATATACTTTAATATATATTCAAAACAATCATCAGTGATTTTACATGCTTTAGATATATTTTCTATTTCTTGATTATCTTTAATAATCCTCTGTTTTTCAATTATACCTTCTGTTTCAACCAAATTAACTTTATATTTTTGCAACATTTTTTTGTATTCTGAATAAACTACATAGTTTTCCTCAAAACCAACATTATCAGGTTCAGGGAAAAAACTTTCGTAATCTGTTTCTGATAAAGCTTTAACATCATAAACAACAATTTCATCATCTATTGTTAATAAATTGTTTACACCTTCAATATATCTTGCATCAGTTAAAAAAATATTTTCTGATGAATTAACCAAAAGAGTTCCTTCAGCATCAATTGAAGTAAGATATTTTATATTCACAGGATTTGAAATAATCATACCTTGAATATTATGTTGCTTCAATTGTTGTTTTAAATCTAAAATTCTTTCTTTCATTTTATCTCACCCTTTTCTATTTAAATGGTTTCATAATAAGATTACTCAAACTATTACATAAGTTAATAAAAGTAATCCATATATAATTTTCAGGTAGAAATATACAAGCAATAGCACTTATAACTAAAAAAGGTCCAAAAGCAATATATTCGTCTCTTTTCTTTAATATAAGTATTCTAACAGCTAAGATAACCACTGAACAAATTGTTGCAACAAAGAAAGCTAATAATGAAACTTGAGCTACATTACTTGCACCTAAAAATAACCCTATAGCACCCATAAATTTCACATCACCTAATCCCATAGCTTCTTTACCTGCAATAATTCCACCAATTAAAGTTATTATTCCAAAAATTCCAGCTCCAACAAACATACCAAATAACATATCTTTCGCCATATTTATATTATTATATCCACAAATTACTGTAAGTATTAAGCCAAATTCAAAAATTGTCATATTTAATCTATTTGGTATAATTCTATATTTAAAATCTATAAAAAATGCACTTACAAGCATTGGTATCAAAATTATATATTTTAATAAATCTAAATTTTTAAAAAAATCATTTTCAAAACCAAATTTATATAATAAAAAAACATATAAAGTTGCTATTATTATCATTATAATGTAATTAAAATCATAATTTTTAAGTACATCTATAAAAAAATGTTTTGTAAATATTTTTTCACTTTTTACTAATTTCTCATCAACATATGAAATAAATTTTCCTACGACTAATCCTATAAATGCAATTAAAACAAACCACAAAATATGTAAATTATTAAAATACATTTTCTATCCTACCCACTTTTCATTATTTTTCTAAACTTTTATTATATTTTTTAATAACCAATTTTTCTATTGGTCTTTTAATCATTGTAATCCATATATCCTTTTTTGCAATCGGCTCAACTAAAATTGAAAACATATTTAACCTATTTCCACCAATAACATCTGTAAAAATTTGATCTCCGACAGTGGCAATATTTTCGTAATTCATATTTAATATTTCCTTACCTTTTTTTAATCCTTTAGACAAAGGTTTGCATGCTTTATAAACATATTCTATATCTAAATATTTAGACACCTTTTCTACTTTTTTTGTTTTATTGGTATTAGATACAATAACAAATTTTATTCCTTTTGATTTTAGATTTTCACACCATTCTTTTGCTCCTTCAATAATATTCCAATCAAAATCAATAAGTGTATTGTCTACATCTAAAATTAAACCATTTATATTATATTTTTTTAAAAATTCTATATCAATATCAGTAACTTTTTTACAATAATATTTTGGATATAATATCATTTCTCCCCCACTCGATTACATTTTTTATGCATAACTTTTATTTTTTATTAAATATAACATTTATATAAAAATGTTATATTTTCATGTAAAGTCCACGCTCGTTGTCCGTGCGTGAAAATTGTTAGTGAAACTTTTTTATATAATAGGAAGTTTGGATAACTTTTTTAATATATAAAAAGCAATAGTATATTTTACTATTGCTTTAATATTACCAATATGTTACAGATTTGTCAATTACTATTTACAAAAGATATGTTTTCCTATTGTTACTGTTTGAGGTCTACTCCATATCCAACTCGAAGTAGCTGTATTAGGATTAAAATAATAAATACTTCCATGTGTTGGATCCCAACCATTTATTGCATCTTGTGCAGCTTTTTTTGCTGTTGAATTAGGTGTTAGATTTATCTGTCCATCTTGTACACATGTAAAAGCACCAGATTGATATACAACACCAGCAACAGTATTTGGAAATCTAGAATCTGCAACTCTATTTAACAAAACAGCACCTACTGCTACTTGTCCTTCATATGGTTCTCCTCTAGCTTCACCATATATTACTTGACTAATAAGATACAAATTACTGTTATTAGAAGTTTTATTAGAATTAGATGAACTTGTAATTCCTAAAGCTGATAAAGTATTTGTACCTACAATTCCATCAACAGTTAATCCATTTTTTTGTTGAAATTTTTTTACTGCAGAAAGTGTTTTACTTCCGAAAATACCATCAATATTTCCATTATAATAGCCCCATTGTTTAAGTTTTGTTTGAATTTTTTTTACTTCATCACCTGTTGAACCATACCTTGATGTAGCAAAAGATGTTGTAATAAATATAAAACTTATTATAAAAATAATTAAAAATAATATTCCAATAAATTTTTTATTTTTCATTTTTAATCTCATTCCTTCCTAAAACACAAATCGGGTTAGAAAAAAATTAAATTTTGGCTAGTAAAACAAACTTAAAATTTATGAGGCGTACTTTTTGTACGTTTACTAAATTTTAAATGAAGTTTGCCACTGAGCAAAACCAAAATTGCAATTATTTTTCAACCTTTATTCTCTTTATATTTTTATATTTATTATAGTGTCCATTTTTTTACAAATTATTCTATAGTTTCCAGCAAACTTTTTTGTAATGATTTTGTAATAATGTAACAAAAATTTAATGTTTTTCGACCTTTTTTTATCTTTTTCTTATTGAAAAAAAAAAAGATTATTATTATAATATTTTTGATAAATTATATGAATTTGAAAGGAAAAAAATATGGAATTCACAAAGGATATAAAATTTGGTAGAAAACCAATGAATAATAAATATTTAAAACTTACATATTCAGGGAATTTATTTAAAAAAGGGTCATCTGATGTATCAATTGTGTATGGTTTTGGTGAAAATTGGGAAAAAACAAATGAACAAAAAATGCAAAAACTACCTGTTGGATTTAGAACTCATTTATTAATGGAGAATTATGATACTTTTAATTTTTGTTTTAAGAATTCTAATAATGAGTGGGATAATAATAATGGATTTAATTACATTACACCAATTGAAAAAAATTATCATTCTTCATATGTAACGCCTACTTCAAAAGAAAAATATATTACCAATACATTAACCCCTGAAGTAATACAAAATAGTAAAAATTCTGAAGTTAATTCTAATTACAAATCATATAATGATTCTAATAATTATTCTGAAACTACTGATAGTATTTCTAATGTTTCTTCTGAAACTACAGAAAATGTTTCTAATGTTTCTTCTGAAACTACAGAGAAAGTTTCTGATGTTTCTTCTGAAACTACAGAAAATGTTTCTAGTGTTTCTTCTGAAGCTACAGAGAATGTTTCTAATGTTTCTTCTGAAACTACAGAGAATGTTTCTAATGTTTCTTCTGAAACTATAGAGAATGTTTCTGATGTTTCTTCTGATACTACAGAGAATGTTTCTGATGTTTCTTCTGATACTACAGAGAATGTTTCTGATGCTTCTTCTGAAACTATAGAGAATGTTTCTGATGTTTCTTCTGAAACTACAGAGAATGTTTCTGATGTTTCTTCTGAAACTACAGAGAATGTTTCTGATGTTTCTTCTGATACCACAGAAAATATTTCTGATAAAATAACATTTAATAACTTAAATACTCTAATTGACAATATTATTCAAGATATTCAAGCAAAAGAATCTGAAATAAAAAAAGAAACTGAGTATACATCAGTAGATATTGGATTAGAATTAGATAATATATTTACAGAAACATTCTCAAAAAATTCATCAGTTTCTATTCAACCTAATATAAATGAAACATATTTACCTGAAACATTTTTTGATGATGTATTTGAAATAATTAATAATGATGAAAAAATAGATGAAAATGTTATAAATAAAAACACTGAAGTAAAAAATGATATTTTCGATTTTGAAAACAAAGATTTTGATTTTGAAATTAATTCAAAAAATATAAATGTTGCTACTGACTATAGACAATTCTCAGATAGTTTTTACGATGATGAAGATTTTTCAATACATGATTCATTTTCAAATATACAAGAAATTGTAGATGAAACAGTAGAAAATTTAAATAAAGAAACAGCTACAAATGAAGAAACAATAGAATTAGTTGAAAACAATGTTGAAGAATATGATAAAATTGTTGCAGAATATACTGAATATTTTGATAAGCTTATTGATGATATTGTATCTGCACCAACATCTTATTTATCAACTCCTACTTCAAATGAAGAAGTTTTTGAATCAGAAAAAACACAATTATCAGTTACTGATTCAGAAAATCTAGATATACAAAACACTGAAGAAAGCAATTCTACAACAGACGTTACAGCTGTTAAAGATGAATATGCTTTGTATGATTATAAATCACATGGAATATTTTATTCTTTTATGCATAGATGTAAATTATTAATATCTACAATATTCCATAAACTTCCAACAATATTCGGAAGACAAACAGAAAATAATGATAATAAATAGTAATAACATATAAAAAAGAAAGAAAATTAAAATTTTCTTTCTTTTTTAAAATATTCCTACTATATTCTCATTTTCATCCAAATCAATTTTTTCTGCTGAAGGATTTTTTGGTAAACCAGGCATAGATAAGATTTTACCAGTTTCTATAACTATAAATCCTGCACCATTTTTTATTTCTATATTTCTAATATGTATTTTGAAATTTTGTGAAATATCTAAATTTTTTGGATTATCAGAAAGAGAATATTGAGTTTTGGCTATACATATAGGTAATTTGTCTAAATCATTCTTTTTCAATCTTTCAATTTCTTCTCTAGCCTCTTTTGAAAACTCAATTCCTTCTGCACCATATATTTTTTTTGATACTTTTAAAATTTTATCTTCTAATTCATCTTTCAATTCATAACAATATTTTAACTTAGTTTTATTATTACATAAATTTATTACGCTATCAGCTAATTCTAAAGCACCTTCTCCACCTTTTTTCCATACATCTGCAAATTCCACTAATATACCTTTAGAACTTAACTTTTCTTTTAAATAATTTAATTCTTTCTCTGTATCTGTTGGAAATTTATTTATAGCTACAATAACATTTTGATTAAACACACTTTTTAAATTATCAACATGCTTAAATAAATTATTCATACCTTTATCAAGACAATTTAAATTTTCATTTTTTATATCATCAATTTTTTGACCACCATGATATTTTAAAGCCCTTATTGTAGCAACACAAACAATACAATCTGGATTAATATTTTCATTTCTACATTTAATATCTAAAAATTTTTCTGCTCCTAAATCTGATCCAAAACCAGCTTCTGTGATTACATAATCTCCTAATCCTAAGGCTAAATTTGTTGCAATTACAGAATTACATCCATGAGCAATATTAGCAAAAGGTCCTCCATGAACAATTGCAGGAGTATGTTCTAAAGTTTGAACTAAATTTGGTTTTATAGCATCCTTTAAGGTAACTAACATAGCACCTACAACATTTAATTCTTTTGCAAATATAGGTTTATCTGAACTATTATATCCGACTATTATATTTTCCAATCTATTTCTTAAATCAGAAATATCTTTAGATAAACAGAAAATCGCCATAATTTCTGAAGCTGCAGTAATATCAAATCCATCAAATCTTGGAATAACATTTTTTTCATTAGATAAATTAATTTCAATTTTCCTTAATGCTCTATCATTTAAATCTATACATCTTTTAAAACATACCTTTGCAAAATCTAATTTATTTCCATAATATATATGATTATCTATACATGAACAAAGTAAATTATTTGCAGTTTCTATTGCATGAAAATCGCCTGTAAAATGTAAATTAATGTCTTCCATTGGTGCAATTTGTGAATATCCTCCTCCTGTAGCCCCTCCTTTTATACCAAAAACAGGTCCCATTGAAGGTTCTCTAAGTGCTAATATAGACTTTTTATTTTTTCTTCTTAATCCATCAGCTAATCCTATTGCTATAGTGGTTTTTCCTTCACCTAATGGTGTAGGATTTATAGCAGTAACTAAAATTAGTTTTCCATTTTTATTTGATTTATTTTTTAAATCCAATTTTGCTTTATATCTTCCATATAATTCAAATTCTTTTGCATTTAATCCTAAATCTTTTGCCATGTCAGATATATCTGATAGTTTTACATTTCTAGAAATTTCTATATCATCCATATTTTCACATCCCTTACCAAAAAATTATTAAAAGATTATTCCTACGATAATCCCTATAAGAGCTCCAACAAATACTTGAACAGGTGTATGTCCTAAAAACTCTACTAATTTTTCATGTACTTCTACAGAAGTTAAACCAGGTGTATCTAAAATCTTATTTAATATAGCTGCTTGTTTACCAGCAGCTCTTCTAACACCTGCTGCATCATACATAACAACACAAGCAAAAATCAATGTAATAGCAAAAATACCACTATCAAATCCATATTCTTTTCCAATCAAAACTGCCAAAGATGTAACAACAGCAGAATGCGAACTAGGCATTCCTCCAGCTCCCATAAGTCTTTTCATATTTAATTTTTTATTTATGAAAAGATCTACCAATAATTTAAAACTCTGTATACAAAGCCAAATTAAAAAAGGTATAACAACGAATTTATTATTAATAATATGATTAAAAACTTGCATAATATCTGAATTTTATTCTTCTGGAATAAAATTCTCCTCCTTTATCTCTCCATTATTATTAATTAAAATAGAAATTTTCTTTTCAGCATTTTCCAATTTCTCATTACATTTTTTCGAAATTATCATTCCATTTTCAAATAATTTTACAGATTCATCTAAATTCAAATTTGAATTTTCATTTTCTAATTTATTTGTAATTTTTTCTAATTCAGCCAGTAATTCTTCAAAATCTAAATCTTCATAATTATCTTCTTTCATTTTCAAATTATTCTCCTTTATTCTATTTCAACTGTATTGTTTGTTAAATCTACCTTATAATATATTTGTACCGAAGTTGTACTTTTATCTCTAACTGCAACAATATAATACTCTCCTTCTTTTCCTTCATTTGTGAAATACACTGAAGAATCTTCTCCCCATTCATTTTTTGCTAAATCAATAGCTTTTCCCTCTAAACCAGAGTCTTCAACATTAACACTTGTTTGTTCAGATATATCAGGAGTTTCTGGTTCTTCTATTGTATTTTCATTTTCTATTTTTGAATTAACACTATTAGTAATATTCTCTATTGCATCCTGAACTGTACTTTCGATTTCGTTTGCATCAATATTATTAACACTATCATTTACTGTGTTATTTATAACAACATTACTAACTTTATTTTCTTCTGCATCATTTTCATTCTTTTTATTTCCTACAACTAGAAATCCAATTAAAATAGCTACACATATAATAAATATTATAATTAATAAATACTTTTTCATTTGTTACCTCCAATTTATAAAATTTTTGCATCTACATTTCCATCATAAAATTTTAAAACTATATTCATATCTTTTTTTAATTCTTTTTTACTAGATATTATTTTTCCATTATATTCAGTAATTGAATATCCTCTAGTTAATGTTTTTAATGGACTTAAAGTATCTAATTTTGCAATTAACTTAGTTGACTTTAATCTATCATCTTTTAATTTTTTTATCATACTATTCTCTAATTGTTTCAAATATCCATCTAAAACAATAGATAAATCATTTATTTTTTGATAAGGATTTTTATAAACTCTAGAATTCATACATTTTTCATATCTAAGTCTCATAATTTCAGTTCTTTTCTTTAGAGAATTTTTCAATCTCCTTTTGTATAAATTTAAAGAATCTATTAAATCAGATATATCAGTTACTGCTAATTCAGCAGCTGCCGAAGGTGTAGGCGCTCTTAAGTCAGAAACAAAATCTGAAATTGTAAAATCAGTTTCATGTCCTACAGCCGATATAATTGGAATATCAGATTCATAAATTGCTCTTGCGACTACTTCTTCATTAAATGGCCATAAATCCTCTAGTGAGCCTCCTCCTCTTGCTAAAATTAAAACATCAGCTAATTTATTTTTATTCATAAATTTTATTCCATTAGCAATTTTTTCTCCAGCACCACTCCCCTGAACAGGTATTGGAAAAAGTCTTATATAAACATTTGGATTTCTCCTTGTAGAAACATTTATTATATCTCTAATAACTGCTCCTGTGTTTGATGTTAAAACTCCAATTATTTTTGGCATAAATGGAATTTTCTTTTTATGAGAAATTTCAAATAAACCTTCCAGCTCTAATTTTTTCTTTAATTCTTCATAAGCTTTGTATAAATCACCAATTCCATCTTCCTGCATCGATTTACAATATATTTGATAGACTCCATCTCTTTCAAATACTGAAACACTACCAAATAATATAACCTTCATTCCATCCTTTGGAACAAAGTTTAAAGAAGCTGTATAAGTTTTAAACATTATACATTTTATAAGCGAATTTTCATCTTTAAGTGTAAAATACATATGACCTGTATAATGATGTTTGAAATTTGATATTTCTCCCTTAACTAAAACAGCTTCTAAATTTTCATCTCCTGCTATTATATTTTTAATATATTTATTTAAATCTGTTACACTTACTGGATCCATATATTTATTCCTTTGTTTTATCTAATTTTCTTTGTTTAACTATACTTGCAAGTATACCATTTATAAAAACAGGTGCAGAATCATCTGCATATTTTTTAGCTAATTCTACCACTTCATTTATAGCAACTTTAAATGGAATATTTTTATAAAGCATTTCATAAATAGCAATTTTTATAAGACTAATATTTATTTTTGAAATTCTATTTAAACTCCAATTATCTTTAAGATTTTCAGAAATAAGATTTTCTATTTCTTGGTTATTTTCATTTATTCCTTTTACAATATCTTTTAAATATTCTTTTGCTATTTCATTTTTTATATTATTATTTTCAATAAATAAATCTACTTGTTCTTCTGTTTTATCTTTTTGAACTTCTAAACCATATATAAGTTTAAACGCAAGTTCTCTCATCACAGATCTTTGCATTACAAATTCTCCTTAATCTTATTCATTATTTTCTTCTTCATTTAAATTTTCTTCTATTTTTTCTGTTTCATTAACAATCTCTGGAATTATTGGTTCAACTTTTTTTTCTTCATAACTATCTTTAATTCTTCTTGATTTTTTGTTTACTATATTTTTTATTTTAACATTTACTTCAGATACATCCAAATCAGCTGTTTGTTTTATAGCTGATTTAATTTTAGTTTGAAGTTGAGTAGAAAGTTCTTTTATTGAAACATCTTTTGTAATAGTTACTGTAACGAAAACTCTTAAATTCTGTTCCAAATCTAAATATGTTTTACTTGAAATATTTTCTGCTCCAGGAACATCTTTTGATGCATTGTAAATTAAATTATCTAAACTTTCTCTTGATATAATCAATTTTCCACTAGAATTTTCTAATACTATACCATCTTTTCCGTTTTTTGGTTTTCCTCTATTTGTAAAAAATATTTTTAAAGATATTAATGCAAAAATAATAGAAACTATTACTGTTATTTTTCCACTTAAATCTGTTGAAAATATTTTCTTTACAAAATCTGTTAAAATATCTACATCTGCAATATCAAATCCTATAAATATAATTAAAATTGAAAAAATTAAAATTAATAATGAAAATAATTTTACAAATAAATTTTCTAAAAATCTCATAATTACTTCTCCATTTCTTTATTACATTTCATCGTCAAAGCTTTCTGTTACTTCTTCTCCTTTATCTATTGGATGAACCCCCAATACATTTACATTTACCTCTGAAACCTTTAATCCAGTCATATTTTCAACTGTTTTCTTTACTCTTGATTGTATTTCAAAAGCAACATCTGGAATTCTAGCACCATAAACTACGACAATATTTACATCAATTTTTACTGTTTTATCATCAACATCAACTTTTATTCCTTTAGAAATATTTTTCTTTCCACTCAAAGCTTCTGTTAATCCTGAAAAAGTTCCTCCTTTTCCATATACTCCTTTTACTTCAGATACAGCTATTCCAGCATAAGTAGAAACTGCATCATTAGATATTCTTATTCCATCATTATTTTCTGTAATATCTTCTTCTGATATTTTCTCTAATTCAGTATTTGGATCTTCATTCATTAAATCATTATTATTTGACTTTTCAACTGGATTTTCTTCTGGTTTAACATCATCCTTCTGCAAATTTTCTTCTAGATTATTTTTATCTTCCACCTAATCGTCTCCTTTATCTAATAATATTTTATAGTATATCAATATTATTATTTTTTTACAATGTTTTATTCGAATTTTAATCCAACATTTATTTTATTACCTCTTAAATAATCTGATATATTCATTTTTCTAGAGTTTTCACCTTGAATTTCTAAAACACTTAATATTCCATCTATAGTTCTTATATATAATCCAAATTTTTCATCAGATAATATAATATATCCTGGTTCCATCTCTTCTATCCTATATTTAAATTCTCTATATTCTTCAAATTTATTAATAAAATCATTTATATCTAATATGTCTACCTTCCAAAATTTAACTTTTTTTCCTTCTAATATTGAATATGCTCCTAAAAATGGATTTAATCCTCTTACTAAATTTTTTATTTTTTTAGATTCAAATTTTTCAAAATCAATTTTTGCCATACTCTTTTCTATCATAGGAGCTAAAGTATATTCTTCTGGCTGTTTAACTCTTTTTTCTTTTTCATTTTTTATATTTTCAACAACTTCTGCTAACATTTCTGCACCAATAGTAGATAATCTACTCCATAATTCTCCAGTTGTCTCATCTTCATCTATTTCAACTTCTTTTTGTAGAATTATATCACCGGCATCCATTTTTTCATTCATATACATAATAGTTACACCTGTAGATTTATCTCCATTTAAAATAGCCCATTGAATTGGAGCTGATCCTCTATATTTTGGAAGTAGAGATGGATGAACATTTATTGCCCCTTTTTTAGGAATTTGTAAAAAAGATTTTGGAAGAATTTTTCCATATGACACCACACAAAATAAGTCAGGATTTAATTTTTTTATTGTTTCCTTAAATTCTTTATTATTTACTAACTTTTCTGGTTGAAATACTTTAAGATTCTTTTCTAAAGCATATTCTTTCACAGGACATGCAATCATTTTCATTCCTCTTCCTTTTGGTCTATCAGGTGGGGTTATAACTCCAACAATTTCATATCCTGAATCCACTAATTTCTCTAATGATTCTTTTGCAAAATCAGGTGTTCCCATAAATAAAATTTTCAAATTTTATTCCTCCCTCCTATTGTTGTGGTTTAACATTTTCTAAAGTACCAGGTTCAACTTTATCAATAAAAACTTTTCCATTTAAATGATCTATTTCGTGAGCTAATGCTTGTGCAAGTAAATCTTTTCCTTTTACTTTAACTTTTTTACCATTTAAGTCTAGAGCCTCTACAACAATTTCTTTTGGTCTTTTAACTTTTCCAAATTTACTAGGATAACTTAAACAACCTTCATCACAAATTTGTTCACCTTTTTGTTTAATAATAATTGGATTTATTAAAACAAATTGAGTACCTTCTTCATATAAATCAATTACAATAATCCTTTTTAAGATTCCAACTTGCACACCTGCTAATCCAACACCATCATACTTATGCATTGTTTCTATCATATCATTTGCAAGTTCTTTTATCTTATCATCAATTACTGTTATTTCTCTTGATATTTTATTTAATATTTCATCGCCTTCATAACGCAAATTTCTTATTGCCACTTCTATTCCTCCTCTTACATCATACTACTTGGATTTATATCTACAATTATGCTTGTACCATTTTTTATGTTTTGATTATCTATAATATATTTTATGCAATCAAGTAATCTTCCGCTAACTTTTGTTTTTATAATCATTCTCCATCTATATTTATTCTTTATTTTATCTATTGGTGCAGGAATTGGTTTATAAATAATTCCTGTATTATTAATTGATTTTTCTAAAAAATCATAAATATTTTTTGAAATTTTTTGTATTTCTTTTAAATTTTCACCTTGAAATTTGATTAATATTATATCGCAAAAAGGCGGATATTTCAACTTTTTTCTAAAATCTATTTCTGTTTTATAAAATGATAAATAATCTTGATTTTTAGCATAATTGATTGTATAACTATCAATATTATAACTTTGAAATATTACTATACCTTTTTCTTTTTCTCTTCCTGCTCTTCCAGCTACTTGAACTAAACTTTGAAAAGCTCTTTCGGTAGATCTGTAATCATCTATATTAAGCATTCCATCTACAGAAATAACTCCAACTAAAGTTACGTTAGGAAAATGATGTCCTTTAACAATCATTTGAGTACCAATTAAAATATCTATATTTTCATTCTTAAATTTATTTAAAATCTCTTCATGAGAATTCTTTTTTGTAACTGTATCTATATCCATTCTAATAGTAGATACTTGTGGAAATAAATTATGTACTTCCTCTTCTAATTTTTGAGTACCTGTACCAAAATATCTTACTTTATCACTACCACAATCTGGACATATTTTTATAACATCTTGTTCAAAACCACAATAATGACATCTTAATTTGTTTTCGTATTTGTGGTATGTAAGACTAATATTACAATTTTTACATTTAGCCACATATCCACAATCTCTACACATTATAAAAGTAGAATAACCTCTCCTATTTAAAAATAATATTGTTTGTTTTTTATTATTTAAATTTTCTTTTATAAGGTCATTTAACCTATAGCTAATCATAGATCTATTTCCATTACTAAGTTCTGTTCTCAAATCTATAATTTCTATATCAGGGAGCTCTGAATTATTAGCCCTATCTGGTAATTCAAACCTTTTTATTATTCCTTTTTCAGACTCATAATATGTATCTAAATCAGGAGTAGCACTTCCCAAAACTAATGGACAATTATTTTGAGCAGTTATGTATTTTGCTAAATCTTTTGCATTATACCTAGGTGTCATATCAGACTTATATGACATATCATGTTCTTCATCGATAATAATTATACCCAAATTTTCAACAGGAGCAAAAATCGCTGACCTAGCTCCTATTACTATTTTGGCTTCATTTTTTTTAATTTTTTGCCATTCATCAAATCTTTCACCAATTGATAATCTACTGTGAAGAACTGCTATATTATCTCCAAATCTTGCTAAGAATCTATCCACCATTTGAGGAGTTAATGAAATTTCTGGAACTAAAACAATTGCTGATTTTCCTTGTTCTAATACTTTAGCTATTAATCTAAGATATATTTCTGTTTTTCCAGAACCTGTAACACCAAATATCAGATTTTTAGAATGTCTATTATTTATAATATCATTCTCAATATTATCATAAGTAAATTGTTGAGCTTTTGTTAATTTTTTTTCTTTATCTGGTTTAATATTTTTATTTATAAATGGATTTCTCTTAAGTTGTTCATTTTTAAAAACAATATAACCATTTTTCTGCAAAGTTTTCAAAATACTATTACTAATATCTAAAAGAATTTCTAAATCAGGGCCGTAAATTCCACTGTTTTTTTCTAAAAATTTTACAATTTTAATATGATTTTCTTTTTTTAAAATTCCTTTTTCAATATCATCTTCAATTTGTTCAATTGTTTTATTTAAATAAACGAATCTTCCTTTTTTTTCTTTAACTCTTTCATTTACGTTTGCTCCACCAGTACCTGGTGGCAACATTAATTTAATACAATCAGAAATATTGCAAAAATATTTTCTTGACATAAGTTTGGCTAAAATAATATTATTTTCTGTTAAAGAATCTTCATCTTCTATAACTGAAATTTCTTTATTAGCATATTCTGATGTTTCTTTTAAATTTATAATAAATCCATTATCCAATTTTTTTGATCTTCCAAAAGGTACAAAAATTCTAGCTCCAATTCTAGCTTTTTTTTCTAGATTTTTTGGAACTATATAATCAAATGTTTTGTTCAAAGCTTTAGCATTTGAATTTATTATAACTTCTGCAAACATCTTTTCTCCTTATAAGTATTTTTTTAGACGATAATTACTTATCGCCTATTTTTTTATATTTCAGTTTTAGATTCTTCTTCTATAATTCTTTGTATAATACTAACAGTTTTTTCTAAATTATCATTTTTAATAACATAATCATATAAATAGATTTTAGATTCTTCATAATCAAATCTATTTAAACGAAGTTTAATTTCTTCATGTGATAATTGGTCAATTCTGTTTTCAAGACGTCTTTGTAATTCTTCTTTTGGAACACGTAAAAATATTGTTACTACTTTAATATTTTTTAAAGTGTTTTTTAAAATTTCTGTTCCATTAACATCTATATCTTTAACAACAATACAATTTTTGGCTTTCTCATTTAAAAGCTTTTTTGAAGTTCCATAATAATTATTATGATGAATATCATATTCATACATTTCATTATTATCTATCATTTTTTCAAATTCTTCTTTACTAACAAAATTATAGGTTACTCCAGGAATATCATCAGCTCTAGGTGCTCTTGTAGTATAAGCTGGAATTGTATCAACATTTTCCATTCTATTTATAAGTTCTTTTCTTATAGTATCTTTTCCTGCTCCCGCAACACCTGACAAAATAACTAACATACTTCTTTTACCTTACCTTCTGCTACTTCTTGAGCAGCTATAGTAACTTTTGATCTTTCCTTTGAATTTATTAATGGTTGTGCACCTGTAGCAAGTTGTCTTGCTCTTTTAGAAGTAATTGCCACTAATTGATATCTGTCATGACATATTCTTAATAATTCTGAAACACTTGGTTCTACTAACATTTTTTTACCCCCTATTTTAATCATTTACATTATATTCTATATTTTCTGCTCTACCTGCAATTGTTTCTGGTTGAACTGCAGATAAAACGACATGCCCTGTATCCATTATTATAACAGATCTTGTTCTTCTTCCATAAGTAGCATCTATTGCTGTTTTAGCATCTTTTGCTTCTTGAACTAATCTTTTTATAGGCGCTGATTCTGGACTTACAATAGAAACTATTCTTTCAGCTGAAACAATATTTCCAAATCCTATATTTACTAATTTCATTTAATCACCTACTTATTTTATCTTAATAATTTATATTTTAACATCTTTTTTTCAATACATCAAGTATTATTGAATATTTAATTTTATTTTTTGCGGGCGCCCAATGAGCGCCCCTACATTTATTTCTTAATTAATTTTATTTTTTATTTTTGCGGGCGCCCAATGTGAGGCTGTTGAAAAACAAGCATTATTTAATTAATAAAATTTTTAAAATAATATATTTTTTATAAAAAAATATCTAAT